>NZ_JBHIPD010000008.1:0-8744 GCF_042195865.1 Bartonella sp. AP36NXGY
AGCAGAAACCGCTCTCGTTACTCGTCGTATATAGTACTCTTTCAAGCAAAGAGTCAATATCATTTTTTATTTTTTTTAAATAAAATAACCCAAACTTTACCAATAAAATATTGAACAAAAAATCCTATTTCAAAACATTATTGGAAAAATCTGCCTTCATAAAAATAAAACATGAAAACAGCAAGGAGTTCAAAGAGAGCATGGCGCCTTTAAAGTAAAATATAGCACCCCATTGCAATGCATAAAAATAGGAAGTTGCCTAGGAATGAGTTAATCACAATAACGCTTGTTTTATGCTACTTTAATAGAGAAAATTTTCTGCGCAGATACGATTTATAAAGACATTGCTGTATAAAGAGAATCGCATGATCTGTAATTTGTAAAAAGAATCAAATTCCTGTAGAAGCATGCTAAGCTATCTATCTAGCTTTCTTTATTTAATATTGAAAAGTACTCTTATAAATCTATGTGGGATAACGAACAACAAAAGAACGATCCTGGACAAGACCCTGCTCTTGTCGTCAAGCGCTTGCGGCCTGCGCGCCGACAGGTCTCTGCTCGTTGGCTTACGGGAACCATTCTGACAGGAATCACTTCCTGCATTCTTATGGGGATTGCACTTTTTACGGCTCTTGATGAACAACAGCGATTGGTAACACCGCCACAATGGTTTACGCAAGAAAACCTATCAGAATCACAAGACCCTGAGGCCAATGGCTATAAAGGTGATCGTATTTCTCCCACCCATGCAAGGCAAAGCTTTGACAGAAAACGTCAATTTGAATTATCGATTCTACAAAAAAAAGGCGATGAAAAAGTCATTCAAACACAACATTTTGAATGGATTCGTATGGCTTTAGCCGAAAATCGCCCCCAGAAATATAGCTATCCAAAATTTGATTCTTTAAGCATTCTTGCTAGTGATACGAAAAATCAAAATATCGCACCACAAGAAGATTCTGGGCAGATTTATGGAGCAAAGGTTGAAACAAAACTCACCTTACGCAGCTATGATTTTAAGGTAAATCAATTCGATTTTGATGACAGCGACACATTGACAGATGAAGAGGCACAACAAGAAGTACAAAAAGCTGGATTTACTTTAGAAAAGAGCTCCGAACTTCTTTCAGTTCTCACATTGATTGATCCTTTAAAATTAGAAGATGTATCCTCCCCTTCCCAAGGCACAGAATCCCCTGAAGTTCGAATCGTTCAAGAAAATGTAACCGTTTCTCCTCAAAGTCACCGTATCGATCTGACAAAAAACTATGTTGAAGATATTATTCCTATTCGTAAAAAACAAACGATAGCCGATGCTTTCAAAAAAACCAGTTATACAAAAAAGCAAATTGACCAGGTTGTAAAAACGCTAGAAAAAATAAGCCTTTCCGATTCCCTTAAAGAGGGAAGCCTTTTACGCATTGGTATCGTGACACAAGCTGGTGAAGAAGACCATCTCGTACGCGCAAGTATCTATCAAGGGATGCATCATGTTCTCACCATTGCCCTGAATGATAAAGGCCAATTCATTGAAAGCACAGAGCCTAAAATGTCTAAAGCACTTAAAACGGCTTTTCAAAATGGTATTCCACATTCTTATATCAATAGCGCGCAATTACCAACGGCTTATGATGCACTCTATAGTGCTTTGCTAAGCCATAATATATCACAATCTCTCTCTCATCGTCTTATTCGTCTGCTAGCCACCAATATTGACATGAAAAGTCCGATAACACCCAATGATCAGATCGAAATATTTTATGCTGTACCACAAAGCGATAAAGAAAACAAAAACGGCAAAAAGAATTTGAAAGCAAAGGAAGCATCCAAGAACGCTGATCCAGAAATTCGTTATATTAGTGCAACTTTTGGGAATACAACTTATAAATATTACCGTTATCAATTAAAAGATGGAAGCGTTGATTATTATGATTCTGAAGGGAAAAGTTCAAAGCCTTTCTTGCTGCGCAAACCCACACCAAATGGCATTTTTGGCTCTCCCTTTGGTCCACGCAAACATCCTATTTTAGGCTATGTCCGCATGCATACGGGGGTTGATTGGATTGCTCCTAAAGGATCACCCATTATTGCTGTAGGAGATGGTATTGTCACAAGAGTAGGCGTAACAGGCGGCTATGGAAACCATACGGAAATTCAACATGCCAATGGATATGTCAGCAGTTATTCACACCAAAGTCGTTATGCACCAGACATCAAACCAGGCGTGAAAGTACGACAAGGACAAATTATTGGGTATGTTGGATCAACAGGAATGGCAACCGGTCCCCATTGTCATTTTGAAATCATTGTCAATGGCGTCAAAGTTGATCCCATGCGCATTCGTATACCGGATAGCAAAGCCTTAACCAATCAAGACCTACAAACATTCCTACAAGAAAAAAACAACATTGATGCCTTGATTAACAGCCCAATAGCACCCTCCGAAGAGACTTAAAGCATGAAAGCATCTGCATTTTTACGACTCAAAACATCTAAAAAATATGCTTGAGCGCTTAATTTTCTTAAAGAGATTTCCGCATTTTAAATATCTATTAAAGAATACGCCGAAAGATGCCACCACCCAAGGTCGCATCACAATGATTAAAAATAAAACGCCCTCCCCTTTTCTGGTTTACGCACAATAGAAAAGTGAAAAATATGAAACCCCAAAAGGCTAACTCTTCTTGTTTATTTTATCAAAACGATAGCCCGTCCTTATTGCCATGCAATAAAATCTCAAATCAAAGGTGAGTTTTTCTAAAGAACGAAGATTCTAAAACCCATATCATTCTATAAACAACCCGACTTCTTGTTGCACAGATTCCACTGGTTGAGCACTGATGCTGTTTAAAGCCCTGAAGGAGGGAGGGCATGAGTTTTTTACAAGCGCGTTTTACCTTAAAAATATTTCTCCCACACGCTTACAAAAACACCCCATATTTAAAGTTTCACATGCCTTACAAAAAATAACAAAACTTGAAAAAACTCTCTCTTTGCAAAGCAATAGAGCTTACGAATATAAGTATTATTGGCTTAAAGAAGCACTTATTCAAAATAAATTTAAAGGCTAACTTAAGCACTTCAAAGCTCTCAGACAAGGAGAACTTTGAAAGCCGATCATCGGAGTCAACAAAGCAAAAAAACAACAAGAGAGAAAATCAAACATTACACCAAAAGATAAAGAAGCAAAGTTGTTTCTCTTGAAGGCAATTGACAATCTGATATGAATGGTGCTGTGTTCGCGCTACTGAAGCCGTATTTTTCCTTCTTCTTGTGAAAAGATGCCCTCCCCATACATTCACGATGAATGAAAGGCAGCTTACCACGAGAAAAGAAAAAATTTACCCTTTTAAAAAATCAGTCAGAGCTTTTTTTTGAACTATTCATGCTAAGTTTTGGCAAAGGAATGACAATCTTTGTGCCTCCTAAAGCAGAAGTTTCAAACAGAGGTTTTTCACCAAATTGCATACAGAGCTGTTCCACGACCACACGACCAAGTCCTGTTTTTTGTTTTAAAGTTTGGCTTTTCATTCCCACGCCATCATCTTCTACAATGAGCATCAATTGTCCATCTTTCTGGGGACCAAAAGAGATATAAATATGACCAGACCGTTGATCAGGAAAGGCATGTTTTAAGGAATTTGTCAGCAGTTCACCAAGGATAATTCCAAGTGTTGTCGCATCTCTTGAAGACAGGCGACAATCTTTAAAGTTGGTGTGAATGGTGATGTTTTCACGCAATTCAAAAGGGACTGCCAATTCGACATCATGCACAACAGAGCTGAGAAACTCTGCCAATAAAGTCGTTTCCATATCATCACTTAAGCGCAAACGACGATGTGCTGTAGAAATTGTCTGAATACGATCACGTGCAGCCCCTAGAACAGCACGTACCTCTTCATTTTTGCTCCGGTTTAACTGGAGCCCCAACAAAGAAGACACCGTCCCAAGAGAATTGCCAATGCGATGGCTTGCATCCTGCAACAATATTTCAACCCGTTGGCGTTCTTTTTCAGCGTGATTACGTGCTCTTTCTAATTCTTGTGTTCGTTCTTTCACGCGGGCTTCCAGAGCGATATTTTCACTATGAAGCAGCAATTGATACAATTTTAAAGAGCGCATATCACGATGAAAACGATTAATAACAAAATAGGCAGAAATAAAGGTACTCACAACGGAAACAATAGCCGCCAATGTCAAAGCCGCCCGCATCAATGCGATACCCTCACGCTGTTTTTGTCGCACCACATCATCCCCATTAATAAAGCTTGTCATCAATTGAGCTAAACGTGCTACAGGAATCTTTGATACTTCCAAAGAGTCCGCATGAGAAGGTTGAGAAGGTTGTTCAGGAATCGCATCAAGAGCACGCATATGGGCATTCATAAAGGCTTTTCGTGCTTCAACCTCTTCTTTAAAAGCCGTAAACCATTTATACCACTGCGGATGCGCATAAATAATAAGTGCGATATAGTCGAGAATATTCCCCAACTCCCGCTCTGCATTTTCAAAACGTATTTTATCTTCCGCCTTGCGCGTTTTTGCATAGCTGCGATCAGCAACAGCCATATCAATCAGGCTAATAAGGACCAAATCAGCCTGTTCGCGCAATTCTGAACTTGTATTCAACTGTGCGACTTCTCGATCAACGGCATTTGAAAGCAACATAATAAAAACCGATGCCAAAAGAGCCATAACAAGAGAAACAACAATCGCACCCCACCGCCAGCGTGATATCGTTGCATCAGAAGAAGGCATTTGAGGCATCAAATTTGTTTTTGTTGTCATAGAATGTCCATTGGCGAACTTGAAAGTCGTCATTTTTCAGCACAAAGGAAGGCAACCTTATGGAACATAAAACCTAAAGCCCGTGAGAAAGTTTTATACAGGCTTTTCTTGTGTTCTTAAAGATACACGCCAAACTTCTGAATTCCCTCAGATACTGACTTTACTGTAATAGCTATAACGGGAATAAAAAAAACAAGGCTATCGATCATAATTATTATGCTTTTTTAGCCGTTAAATGAACACAATGTACTTCCAGCTGAGTAAGAATCAGGACCATAATCAGACTCACCGTTGACTTTAAGAAGTTCTTGTAATCGATTACGCGCCCTGCTCACACGGCTTTTAATGGTTCCAACAGCACAACCACAAATAGCCGCAGCATCTTCATAAGAAAATCCCGATGCGCCAATGAGAATAATGGCTTCTCTTTGATCGGCAGAAAGCAAATTTAAGGCTTTTTTGAAATCTTGCAAATCAAGTGATCCATATTGAGCAGGATGAACAGCGACATTTTGAGTAAACACGCCGTCGGTATCTTGAACTTCTCTTCCCTTTTTACGCATTTGACTATAAAATTCATTGCGCAAAATGGTAAAAAGCCAAGCTTTAAGATTAGTTCCCATCTCAAAACTATCTTGCTTAGCCCATGCCTTCATAACAGTATCTTGGACCAAATCTTCGGCTTTATCGTGCTTGCCACTTAAAGAAACAGCAAAAGCTCGTAAAGCCGGCAACACAGAAAGGAGTTCTTGTTTAAAGTTTTTCGCGCACTTTGACATAAAGGATTCAAACCTTTTCCACATTGTTTAAGCCAAATTGCTCTGCGCGCTCCAACTTCTCTAAAAGCTCAAGCAAACACCGTGGCAGTGCTTCTTCTTGAATTTCCATGTAAAATTGACGTAACTTCCGTGCTATTTCGCTATTGACCCCGAGAAGATCATCTCCAACTCTAAATTGTGTGGTGAGATTTTTTTCATCACGGTCGTTCATTTTTCATCCCCCTAATCCATATATTACTAGTAGCACCGCGAAGAATTTTTCGCCTTATGGTTGTAAATATAGCTGTCGGTAAAAAGTTCCATACAAATCAAGGAACTTTTTTATCGGTTGAGAATTTCAACCAACAAAATGCTTGAAAGGTCAAAGGAGTTATAAATTATGTCATTATCAACGCGCATTGCCCCGCATCTTCCCTATCTTCGGCGTTTTGCCCGCTCTGTCACCGGTAGCCAATCCTCTGGCGATGCCTATGTGTCAGCGATGTTGGAAGCACTCATTGCCGACATCTCCATTTTTCCCAAAGCCTCCACTGACCGAATTGGTACCTATTGGCTTTTTTGCCATCTTTTTGACCAAACCACACCAAACATCCCTGAACCCCTGCCCCAATTTGGTCTTGAACAAAAAACCAGTGCCAAATTATCCTATCTCACGCCCCGTGCACGCCAAGCATTTTTGCTCATTGCCGTTGAAGGGTTTCATGAACAAGACGCCAGCGAAATCATGAATCTGGATACGAAAGAATTTCGCAAGCTTCTCAACCAAGCATCCATTGATATTTCTCAACAAATTGCCACTGAAGTCATGATTATTGAAGATGAACCTCTTATTGCACTTGATATTGAGCAAATGGTAGAAAGCCTAGGTCATCATGTTGTAGGAATAGCGCGCACGCGTGATGAAGCTGTCATCATGTATCATAAGAAAAAACCACGGTTGATTTTGGCTGATATTCAATTAGCCGATAACAGTTCAGGGATTGATGCGGTCAACGAGATTTTGAAAAATGACCGTATACCGGTGATTTTCATCACGGCTTTTCCCGAAAGGCTTCTCACTGGCGAGCGTCCAGAACCAACTTTTTTAGTGACCAAACCTTTTAACCCTGATATGGTGAAAGCGCTTATTTCCCAAGCTTTATTTTTTCAAGAGAATGCTTCTAAAGCGGCTTAGAACAGGGTAACATCTTAAAATTATGATCGTTACGCCTCTTTCAAAGCCTCCCATGGATAAATCTCATATGAGTGCGCTCATGCAAGCGATTCGTGGTGCTGATATTTGCGTTCTCTATCAGGCAACAAATCTGGTTTATTTATGGGCTGAAAACTTGCCACACCATTTGCACAATAAATGGCGGGTTGGGTGTCGTGACAGCGACTTTTTTTCGCTTGACCTTGCAGACAATATGGAAACCATCAAACTGCAAGTTTTAGCCAGTGGCAAAATGCAAACTGTTGAAGCACGTTTTGAAGATACAAATAAACAAGAGATTTGGTACAAATTTTCTATTGATTGCCACCGCAATGATAACGAAGACATTATTGGTATTATCACCACCGGTGTCAATATTTCCGGCTTACGCCGCCGTGAACAAGTGCTTAAAATCCTTCTTCGCGAAGTCAGTCACCGTTCTAAAAACCTTCTAGCGATCATTCAAAGTATTGCCAGCCAAACCGCCCGCTATACTGAATCTCTTCAGGTTTTTTTACGAAAATTTCAAGGTCGTCTTCATTCTCTTTCTCATTCTCAAGATCTGATCACTGATTCCGATTGGCGCGGTGCTCAATTTCGCGAATTGGTCCAAACGCAGGCTTTAGGTTATTTTATGAAAGAAACAGAACGTTTTTCACTTGAAGGCGTCGATCCTTATCTTTTTCCCAATGCCGCTTTGCATATCGGTTTGGCTTTTCATGAACTGATTGTCAATTCTCTTTCTTTTGGAGCCCTTTCCCAAGAAAAGGGGAGCATCTGTGTACGCTGTGAAATTGAAACAAAACTGAATGGCAAAACGCAACTTATCATCACTTGGCATGAAAATTTTGAATCCGGCATCCCTCCCACAAACAATAAAAAAGCCTGTTTTGGTAGTGCCGTTCTCGAAAAAATCGTTCCCATTTCCGTGAATGGTTCAGCTTCCCTCAAATTGACACAAGAAGGAATTGTCTATTGCCTCTCTGTTCCTGATACTTATTTTGATATTTTTTCTTAAAAGAGCATTTTAAACAATGAACAAGAGAATTTTCCCCTTTTTTAGCAAAATGTCTCATCTGTTTATTAAGCACAAAGATATTTTCCAACCTCTTTAAACCAACCTCTATAGTCCCCCAATAGTTCCGCAAAACCTTAACGATGAGAACTGAAAGCCACATAAAATCCATTCCCGCTGTCAATCAACTTCCATCCCTCATATAACCGGCATATTTTAAAACAGAAACCAAAACGATAAAGAGCAAACCGTTTCAGCTTTTATATGCCAAATAAAAGCGAGCCTATTACCCATCTCTTTTTGTGTAATTTTCGCAATGCGTATATAATTTTATTTTGGCAGAATATGAAATTTCAAGGAGTAAAGCTAATATCCATCATCACTCTTCAGCTTTACGGGCTTAAAGCATCCACGACAACGACAATTAATTGATGTAAATTACACATTTTATGCTTTTATTTATCGCATTCTTTAATGGAGATATCCTCTTCAGTTACAATAGGGCATCCTAAAACAGGATACACTTGTGTTCCTCATTCACGCACTTTTTTAATATTTCCCAGCGCATCCACGCTCATTTCAAAACAGTATGTGTAAATAAGATATAATAGCCCCCGTAAAGTGAACCATCAAAACCGCCCCTTGTTACGCCACGTCCTTCTTTACCTTCATGCCCCTTTTCACTTCATAAAAGTAGTAGCTGAGCATCATCATACCATTTGTCTCTCATGTTACAACAGCCATTGACCTTTGAGAGCGTCCATAAGAGGCATTTCAGTCTTTTTTCAAATATTACTCACCGACATAGAGCCCCCACACACACCCTTTTATGACGTGCAAGCCAATGACTTTGATTAATTCACTATAGAACCCGCATCTCAAAGGGGAAAACCCATCTCAAAGGGGAAAACCCATCTCAAAGGGGAAAACCCATCTCAAAGGGGAAAACCCATCTCAAAGGGGAAAACCC
>NZ_JBHIPD010000008.1:8844-17585 GCF_042195865.1 Bartonella sp. AP36NXGY
CCGACATCTCAAAGGGGAACCGACATCTCAAAGGGGAACCGACATCTCAAAGGGGAACCGACATCTCAAAGGGGAACCGACATCTCAAAGGGGAACTAAAAAACTGTGAAAGCGTTTAACAGTGAAGAAGCCCCTAGGCTGACAAATTGGAGTCCGCTCTGTCAACCTGTCATTTGGAAAATAATTGATGAATCCCCTTGTTTTTATCCTCTTATTAGTTTCATGTACAGATGATTTTAATAGTTGCTATTCGAACAATACAATGGTTAAAATCTATCCCACGGCTCAAGCTTGTGAACAGGCCATGGTCCCGTCCACAAAAAAGTTTGCACTTTATGGACAACAAATTTTTGCTCAATGTATAAACGTACAACCCAGTTTACATCAACAAGAAGTAAACTTGATCTGGTCTGTAACAAACCATGGAAATTTCCTGCTTAAAAGCCAAAACGTAAAGGACAAGCTGTCTACAGTACACAAAGAAGATATTTTACCAACATCGCTTCCTCTTTTACATTCTTCTTCCACAAACCTCTTGCACAAAAAACTTTAAAAGCATAAACCCATCAGATCTCAAAAAAAATAATCAATGAAAGACATGATGGATAATAAGCGAATGCACCCTTCAAAAGACCATCACACAGAGCAAAATTCTCTGCCTCAAGATCTCCCTTTAGACCCTGCCGTAGAACGAGTGAGAAAAAAACTTATGGGTTTAATGATTATTTCCGTTTTAATAACGCTTTTCCTTATTCTAACCGTACTGTTTTTAATTGTTTATAAAGTGATAAAAACCGGATCAGCGCCAAAACAAACAGAGCTATCTTCCTCTCTCAGCAAAAACCCACACGTTATCCATCATACGCTCTCTCTACCGGAAAAAACACAGATTTTGTCGCAAAGCCTCTCAGAACACAATATTGTACTGAAAGTTTTAACCCCTGATGGACAAACAAAATTTATGATTTACAATTATCATACCGGTGCACTTGTCTCCATTCTTTCTGTTGAAACAACAAAAGAGAGAGCGAAGATAATGCCTCATTAAGAAAACTAACATCAATAAGCGCTGACATAGCATTCTGAAGGTTTAAACATTTTCTGCAAGCCGGCATTATCACACGCTTTACCAACTCGTGGATGTTGCCCACAATCCTTGGCGCTAGAGAGAGTTCATAAGAGCCATTTTTATTCCTTCTTATACAAATTTATCCACACGGGCTCTCCCCGTTTGCAACGTGCAAGCGAATGGTTTTTGTTGATCCAACATGGAACAAATTTGGAAATGAGAGAATTCTAGGGGTTTAGGGGCCCTCACCTAACATTCAAAACAATGAATTATTATTATAAATTAATGTGATAAGTCTTAAATATCCACCACACGGGCGACGGCGCGTTTTTTACTGTATCCCCTCACTTAAATCTTGGAAAAGAAGAAACCTTTCTGTCAACGCATTCCCATTTTAAGAAAATGACATCACTTGGGAAAAGCTAATAAACGTGCAAGAAATACCTCTTCTTGAGTGCAAAAATTCAACATATTAATTTATAGTGATGATTTATTTTGCATGTCAAATGAGAACCTCAAATACTGTAAGATTCTCCCTTTCAAATCTGTTCGTAAAAAACTGAATCAAAATCATTTCCTCACATATCCCAGCAAGGAAATGGATGAATAAAATACCTCTTATGAATGATCAGGTATCAAAAGAAGAACTGTTGCAACATTGAAAATTAAAGCAATAACGCCCAGTTTACATCTTTTATTAAGCAAAGATAACCGATGGATTTCACATGATAGAATTCATGAACACCAGTGCGAAATGGGCATGAATACATTGAATATAAGTGTGAATTAAATAAAACAACGACATTGCGTTCTTCATAAAAGAACTGCCTCTTAAAATACACGGATGCGGTTTTCTCTGTATTCCCTCACTTAAATCCCAGCAAAGAGGCAATCTTTTCTGTCAACAGCCTTCGTTAAGTCTCAATACAGCCCCGTGAACATTCAAGGAAAGTGCAAGAAGCTTCTTGAGCATATTATAATTTACTATCATGATACCAATAACATCACCACAAGCGCTTATACAGCACCCTTCAGGTTTAAACATTTCCCTCTGCCTCAAGATTGACCACTTGAGCGACGACGCATCTTCCCCTGTATCCCCTTACTTAAATCTCAGCAAAGAGGCAATCTTTTCTGTCAACAGCCTTCGTTAAGTCTCAATACAGCCCCGTGAAAACTCAAGGAAAGCGCAAGAAGCTTCTTGAGCATATTATAATTTATTATCATGATACCAATAACATCACCACACAAGCGCGCTTACACAGCACCCTTCAGGTTTAAACATTTTCCTCTGCCTCAAGATTGACCACTTGAGCGACGACGCATCTTCCCCTGTATTCCCTCACTTAAATCCCAGCAAAGAGGCAATCTTTTCTGTCAACAGCCTTCGTTAAGTCTCAATACAGCCCCGTGAACATTCAAGGAAAGTGCAAGAAGCTTCTTGAGCATATTATAATTTACTATCATGATACCAATAACATCACCACAAGCGCTTATACAGCACCCTTCAGGTTTAAACATTTCCCTCTGCCTCAAGATTGACCACTTGAGCGACGACGCATCTTCCCCTGTATCCCCTTACTTAAATCTCAGCAAAGAGGCAATCTTTTCTGTCAACAGCCTTCGTTAAGTCTCAATACAGCCCCGTGAAAACTCAAGGAAAGCGCAAGAAGCTTCTTGAGCATATTATAATTTATTATCATGATACCAATAACATCACCACACAAGCGCGCTTACACAGCACCCTTCAGGTTTAAACATTTTCCTCTGCCTCAAGATTGACCACTCGGCGACGGCGTGGTTTTCTCTGTATCCCCTCACCTAATCCAGGCAAAGAAGAATCCTCTTTTGTTGCTGTTTTTGTTGCTGTTGATGCATCTCCATTGCTAGAGCTTTCTGCTGTTGTAAGTGAAAGCTCAAGAGATGATTCATCTTGAGTCCGTACAGTACGTCGACGAGGAGAACGACGTATTTTTTTGACAGGTTCAACATTTTTCTCAGAGAGGCAGTGCTCTTGATCTGTTTTTTCATCCGATAGAGCCTCTAAAGCGTTTTCACGCGCATCCCCATTTTGCGCTTTATCATATTGGCCATTGCCATTTTTTTGCGACGACATTTGTAATACATCTGTATCACCCTCGACAGCATCCTTTTTTTCACCATCAAGATTTATTTCACCGCATTCTTGCCCATTGTTTTCATCACGATTTTCGTTTTCATCACCACGATTTTCATCACGCCGAACCGATTGAGACATTTGCCCAGCTGCTGCTAAAATAATACGCAAATAGTGCTCGGCATGTTGTAAATAATTTTCCGACATAACACGATCACCTGCACCTTGTGCATCACGCGCAAGGCTTATGTATTTATCGGCAATTTGCTGAGCATTCCCGCGAATTTTAACATCCGGACCGCTACTTTCATAATTGCGAGACAACGGATTAGGACCGCGACGATTATTATTGTTATTACCATTATTGTTATTATTGCGACCGCGTACCCGTCTATTTTGTTGTGGCCTCATCTTTATCCCTTTTTGGAGTGTTTGTCTTATGTGTGTCTTAATTGACGCTTCCTCATTACATTATCTTTTGATAATGCTGATCATGTTTAACATACGATTATCAAGCTATCCGCGTTTATTTCACTCAAACGAACCCTACTGATATTGATAAAAGCATATATTTTCTTGAAAATCACAAAACAGCAGGGAAATCGTAAATCAAAAATTCCCTTTTTCTCTGTCAAACAGCAGAAACCTAATGATGTTCACGTAAAATGCCAAGTGTTTTTTTTAAAATAAACCATATTTCACTAAAAAAAATAATTATCTTGTGGAAAACAAAAAGGAAAACACACATATAACACACCCGACAAAGAAAAAATTCCTGCCAGAGAATAGTAGAAGCTTCCTTTTTTGCTCTAAAACCACCGCTCCTAAAAACGCCGATATCCTCTACCCCCTCGTGCATTTAACTCACAAGCACTTCCATCCCAACGAGTCACTGCGCGAACCTCTTTATTTTATAAATATAGCCTCTCTTCATCGCTAAAGCAACCCCTTGCGAGCGATAATCCACGATCGCCTCACAAAACCTCTTAACTTTTATAGATAGATTAACACGAAGTATTATTCAAGCCCTATAATCACCAAGAGATCAATCTTCTTTCCCAAACAAGTCAATGATACTATCAATTTTTATTTTAACCCATAGAGTTTTTAAGTTAATCACAGTTTTTATTTATAACAAATTGAGCTTAAAAACAAAATATTTAAATACAAAAAAATATCAAATTATGAAAAAAACGACCAATATGTCACACTTTTTTAAAAATCAGCTTCTTCTCAAAAAAATACCCTCCTCAAAGCCTATCAATAAGAATGGCCTAACGTATTTCCTTACTTATCTTTTCTGATAAAGAATTTTCTGATAAAGAAAACTAGAATTATAAAACAAGCACATTTTTAAACCCAGCACAGCGCTTTACGCATGAAGAAGCGGTAAATGTTTATAAAAGGAATGTTTTTTTACTCATTTTTGTCATGTCTATTGACTTACACCCTCAAAGAAGGAAGATTCTCAAATCACACTGGTCTGTCAACAATGAAAATACTTATAAAATTCATACACTGAATTGATTTGTAATGATAATTCATATTTTTTGTGTTGAGTAAGAAAATTAATACCGTAGGATTTTTCATCCTCAATCTGTTTGCTGTTGAATCAATCTCTTTTTCTTGCATGTTACACGTAGGAAAACCTGCGTGGAGTAAAAACAATAAAAAAGACTAAAAGTGCCTCTTATGAACCCTCTCTAAGGCTAAGGGGCTGTCGAGAGGCACCATTGGGAGCGAGCAAAGTGTGAGATAGTACCGGCTTATTCTTTGTTTAAACCATAAAGATGAACTTGCTTTATAAATTTTATACATTTCATGATGGTTTTACCATTATACCATTCACCAAAACCATTACGAAATGGATTTCCCACACTCGTTATTTCCCTTTAAAAAGCGCAACAAACCCTCCTGAAACTCCACCCCGCCCCCTTAAATATTTCAAGGAGGCCATCCATACCTTATGTCGCCACACCTTAAATAAGAAGTGCGATATAACAAGATAAATAAATCAAGCTGCTATTGGTCATGAGGCAGATAGTCATTTAAGAGGCTTTTATCTTTTTATCAAAATTCGCATCCTTTTAACTTTCCATATAAAAACTTAAAAGTAATTGCGCCTTTTGCCTGTTTTATTTTCTCTTTCATTCAGAAAACAGTCTCGTAAGAGAAAATAATTTCCATCCCCAGGACGGACCCTCGTCAAACATTGTTTTTTAGCACTATCAGAAAGCTTATCCCACATTTCACGAATAGCAAAATAGGCCTCACTTTCCAAATTAAGACAATGCTGATAAACCTCTCTTTTCATATCGGGCATAACGGAGGCAGAAATTTCCTTGCAATATACGCGTAGATCAAAAACAGGAATAACCAATTCAACGGGTGCTTGTTGTGTTACTTTTTTATGAGAAGAAAAATAACTAACCACCTTTGCAACAACAAAACACAAAAACACTATACAAAAAAGTATTATGCAAACAAAAGCAATCTTGCGATATAATCTTTTGAAATAAGCCTTTTGTCTTGCTCGGATTCTTTTTTCCATAAAGATTGTACCCTTTAATATCCCAAGAGAAGCTTTTACAGCAAAAAATGATAGAAGTATCTGTGTACACAATACAGGTTATAGCCGCAAACGATCAAGACTCTTATGTCAAAAGACTCTCTTTTTTACCGTATAATTCTTATCGTATATAATTCTTATGAAACACTTTTCTCATGCCCTTTATGAAAAAATAGGGCTGATGATTTTCTCTCACCACTTTTAAAGACGAAGATTCTTCATCCATGCGGATCTATAAACAATTCGTCTTTGTTAAGACATGTCATATTGATTTATAAAGAATATTTATTGTTTTACATGTTGAATGAGAAACCCGAACACCATAGGATTCTCTCATCCGAAGTTTGTTTTCTATTGAAACAATCAAAACCATGTTGCTTACAAGTTACAAGCGGAGCTAGCATGTGGATTAAAAACTGTATAAGAAAGGCATATGCCTCTTATGAATCGTCTCACGAACCAAGGCTGTCGTAAATATTGGGAGCTAGAAAATACAATAATGGTGCGGGCTTGCCTCTACATAAGCGTAAAGATGGGAGTGCTCAATGGATTTACCGTTATTCACCACACAAACACTTCATATATAAAATCTTATACGCCTTCTATTACCGCCCCCTCAAAAAGCAGTCGCTAAAACAAGATAAGAGATTATAGATGTAAAACTCCTAACAAAAAAGAATGGACTTTCTAATCGAGATCAACAAACACTGTTAAAGACACATTTGCATTTTTGACCATGCTGGCATGTATGATAATGGCCCTTCAAATGCGCCACCATTTTATGCTTCACCTCATATCATTCTCCGTCAAACAATCACAAAGATTCTTTAACTATTCAACGCCCCCCAACCAAAGCAAAGAAACCAACCCCAGACGCCTGCATTTTTATTTGAATCTTCCCTATTGGGATAAAACACACAAGAATTTAAAGATTTCACTGCAAAATGAAATCACAAAATACAATAATGAGAAAAATATCCAAAGCCATCTCAATAACAAATATATAGCGCCCCTGTTATTAGAAAGTAAAAAAAGCCGCACCATTTAAAGGCGCGGCTTATGAATAGAGATATAACTAAATAAAATACAAAAGAAATCAATAATAAATACTTATACACAAAACGTATAGTATTGCAAGCTTTTTAATTATATTTATAAAAATATCCAAAAAGAGTATAAATAATGATACATTCGTATTGAGGAGAGCTGTTTATAACAATACACTTTCTAAAATAAAAACGTATCAAATAAATCAAAATACTTTGTAGCTTTATCTCAATATAATCCATGAAAAAACACACATGATTTAAGTCCATAATTATAATAAGACCCGTTCTTTTACGCTTGTAAAAGCTGGTTTTTCTTAACTTACATTCACCACTTCAAAAGATGAAGATTCTTCACCCAATCTGATCTATCAACAGCCCAGATTGCATCGGGGTCCATTTGGCTTTCTCACATGTGATTGATTTAAACTTAAAGCTCAACAAATAAGCCTGCCTTAAATATTTGCCACGCCCTTTAAAAAACACTTTTTGTATCATGGAAGCTCTTACAAAGAGACTTGCCTTATATCATCACACCTGAAAGGACAGTCTTTACAGCATAAACAGGATAAGACAAATCAACAACCGCTTGTACAATCTTGTCTGATAAGAAAACAAGTGAAACGTTAGCCTTCAAGCCTGCTCCAACAGTACAGCATTTCTCTTCTTTATAAGAAAAAACACAACGATACGCATGATTTTTTTATAGGCATTTTTCTGCTTTTGTCCTTTTGGCAATTAACATTTTCTTTTTATGGGATTTTTAACAAATTAAAATTGCGAGGATCTGCACTTTTTCTCTTTTAAAAAAGCGTAAAAACCGCAAATTATTTATAGAGTTAAAATCATCAAACGCTCTATCCAAAAGCTTTTTAAAATGATTGCACGATTTTTTATCTTTTTAAAGCTTCTTTTGCCATGCGTTTCTATTTGGGCATGGCTCCTTGCTCTGTAGGCTTTAAAAACTTACCCTTAGATTTCAATATGCGCCCTACTCTCCCCAACAACGCATGACCAACTTATCCAGCAACAACGCTTCTCTATCAATTTTTACCATTTTTTAACATCTCAAACAGAGTGCAATTCCAATCCCCACCGAAGATATAAATCAGGTTTATCTCATCTATAGCTTCAACCCATACATATTGTTATGATCACTCTTTTCTATTTTTCCTTATCTAACAAAGAAGAAATCTCTCTAGAATGCTCAACACTGATGTTTTGAGTAACACTACTGTGTATTTCTAGCGGCTTATGTGCTGTAAATTTTGAAATAAAAGAGCTGTAGTCTATTTTTGGCGCCTCGTATATTGGAGAAAAAAATATGTCTCCAACGGACGATGATTCTGTTTTAATTTCTGGTGCGCTCACAAAACTGTTTGGTGTCGTTATTCCACCACTCACAACACTATTAATACTGTCTTGCTTCTCTTCTTTCTCATTTTTTTTCTGTTCGACATTGATAAGATCTAGAGCATTTAATTTTTTTTCTAAAGCATCCATGCGCTTTGCAATTTTTGTAATATCTTCATATGCTTTCTTCAACAATGCGTTTAAAGGAGCATGTCCCATTCTTCCGCTAGCATAAAGAACCACACGAATACATTCCGGATCATCAATATCAGAAATAGAAAATGGAAAAAGTGCCATTATATCCCCCTTTTTGATAAGCTAAACGCGTATTAAGGCATTTGCATCTCTTTTTTCGTTGTACGGCTCTTGCATTTCTCAGAAAACCTCAGAAAACCTCAGACAACCTCAGAAAACCTCAGACAACCTCAGACAACCTCAGACAACCTCAGAAAACCTCAGACAACCTCAGACAACCTCAGACAACCTCAGACAACCTCAGAAAACCTCAGACAACCTCAGACAACCTCAGACAACCTCAGACAACCTCAGACAACCTCAGACAACCTCAGACAACCTCAGACAACCTCA
>NZ_JBHIPD010000008.1:17685-62644 GCF_042195865.1 Bartonella sp. AP36NXGY
GACAACCATATGAAAAGCTTTTGAAAAAAAATTCCTCATCGAAAATTTTTACAAGGTATTTTTTTAGATTATACTCTGTTTTCCACCTAAAATGATGATTTTACCACCTAAAACCAAAGAGAAATGCATGTCACCTTGCATGCTGTATCAACCTTTCCCAAAAGGACAAAGCCCACACCGGTCTTTAAATAATGGCAATCAATAAACAATGGTTTGTAAACAATCTGGCTTCTTATCTAACAGATTTGACTTGGCTTCCCCCTTCAAATGCATCCTTGTAATGTATCCCCTGTCCAGAGTTATTCTACAAAAAAATGCTGCGTTAGGAATACGCACAGATGAAAAACACCCCATGCATAAAATTTTAACCACATCTCAAACAATGGTATTTTACAACACAACGGAACAAACTATTGTCTTATAGATTTTTCTCGTATCACTCTCATCCCGTTTCAAGAAGTTGCCTGATAAACACAAAATGCCATCTCAGAGGGTTCAATGCCTCACCATGTACTACAACGCATCGCCAACCTGCTGCTCTTGCCAACAGTGCACCCATTTTGAAAACAAAGAGTGGCTTTTTTCCTACACGCTTTGCCAAAAAAGGGAGTGCTCCATTTTGCTTTTTCTCGCTTTAAATAAACATATCCGTTGACCTCTTTCCACCACCCTCAAAGGACAAAGGTTTTAGCCCCACATCGGTTTGTAAACAATCCAACTCCTCTGAAGGAGCTCCATATCTGCTCATTATTTATATGATTCACTTGCATAATACTTAACCAAGCAAATCCTCCCCAGAACAGTTGCTAATGTATTAAATACTTTAAGCTATCTTACTGATATCACCAGCTTCAATAATAGTGTTTTAATGACGGTATTTACGCTATAATAGGATAAAATTATCTAGGGGCTTTTTGTCATCGCACAGCAGCGGTTTAAACCCAGCACTTGAAACAATGGATCACGATACCACAAGAGAGAGGCATTTGGGATAAAATCTTTATTCCTCAGCAAAAAACGCCATGAATAAAGAAATTTTTTTTGTTCTTTCCCTACCTTTAATAATCACTGTCTTGATCCTCTAAAGAACAATAGGTAAACTCACCTTTAGGCATCCAACAAAGGCAGCACAAAAAATAAAAGAATAAAGAGAGTTGAGTTTTTTTTCTAAAGCGCCTCAAAACTTTCTGCACAATATATTCTATAAGACTTTATATTCAATAAGACTTTTTTTCATAACAAACATTTTGCAAGCATTTTTATCTTTCTCTCACACAGCTTTCATTCTCAGGCTTTGACAGCATAAACCACCGCCACATTGACAGGACGTGTTTCATCTCCCCCTGTTTTTTGCAACAAGACCTTATGTTCATGCTCTCCCGCAGGACCTGTCAACAAATTTTTATTGTAAATTTGAGCCAGATTTCTATAATATTCACCGTGATTCATATCCCAAACTACCTCTTCAATCATTGGATAACTATGCTGGTGGTTACCTGTTGAATCTGTTTTTCCCTCATGGGTATGGGATTGAAAAGACTCTTCTTGTCGGCTTCCCAAGCGACGTCCTTTATCAATTTCTTTTCCACTATCGAGCCCCCGTAAAAACATTCCACGCAAATCGGGAACATTGAATGTTGTTCTCCCGTTTCCTTTTCCCCATGTTTCTCCCAGAACAGCAAAGAGATTAGCATAGTTCCTTCGCGAATATTCTTTACCATCACACAGTAACCATCCAGAGGGTATTTTTTCTGTAGCAAAAGTCCCGATAAATCCAGAAGAAAAAGTTTCAGGCAAAGGAGGAAAGGGCGGAATTTCAGGAAGTTTTATAGTAGGATTGGTTAAAAACCAGCCATCAGCATTTTTTCCGGCAATATCACGCGTATAGACGACTTCATAAAGCCCCCCTTTTTGAATTTCCCCGCCCTTTAAAGGCATAATACCCTCTGGCGTTGCCATATAAGTTGGTCTTGGCGGCAATTGATTTAAAGAAATATTTGTTATTCCTCTGTTGACGCCTTGTGCTTTAAAGCGCACAACAATGCCATCCATATAAGTCTCAAAAAAAGACTTTGTTGCCAAACGAAGTGACGTTCTCTCATTTTTCACATCGACAGTAAACTGTGTTTCAATCCCGCCCCCATTATCCAACAAATATTCTTTGATGCGTTGCATCATAGCGCGAGCACTATCATTGACTGTGCTTGGCGGTTGCCCTTCTGCCCAGTTTATATTCTCGTCGACATAAGCATTTTCTGATGCAACAATTGACCAATCATAAATCGAGCTCATAGAAGATACTCTTTTTTCAAAAAGGGAAAACGAGCAAAAAATGAAGAAAAGAAAGCCGCAATTTTATTTTTAGATGCCGGCATTTTCTCCATTTTCATTTTTTCCATTTTCAGGCCTATTTTGTCATAATCAACATGCAATAACTTTGTTTTCGCATTGACATAAACAGCTTCAGGGTTCACACGCAACACGTCTTGCGCCATAACGCCCTGATAACGTTGTGGATTTCCCTTATAATTAAAGGTATAAAGTGGATATCCCTTTTTCTGCCCCACAGGGATAATATTTTCTTTTGCTCTCACATCACAAAGCCCTAAAATTCCTCCGACCAATCCAAGTACTTGCTGCGCATCACGCAATGGATCTTTTGTCACAGAAGGCATTGTCGTGGATTTTCCTGAAGTCGTTCCGTAATTTCCAGCAGCCTGTGTCCCTACCTGTAACAAGCTTTGCAATCGGTTCCAATCTTGATTATCTTTTTCTGACCATTTTTGGCGTTCAGCATCTAAGACATTTTGGCGGTTTATATCTTGAATCATGCCCCCTTTCAAAGCATTGCTTTGCACGTTACTCTGTCCTTGATAATAGCTATTTGCTGCATTAACCTGATCCTGCTGAGAGCGATCAATCATCTGGTTCGCGTTCATCATATTATTAATATCTTGATTATACTGCTGTACCGCAGCATTTGTTGCCAAGGCGCCTAACTCATCGGCCAGCACACCAGTATGAGCTCCAGAGCCATAACGTCCTGCTCCCGACATCGATTGATTAATTGCATCGGACGTTTTATTCAGAGCATTTTGCAATGCAGTATTAAATTTACTATTGCTTCCAATCCAGCTTCCCTTAGCCATACCGGAAAGATTTGTAGCGCTGTTGGTTGGTGCATTCAACCATTGCGTTACCGTTGGATTATTATAGAGCCCAGCTGCTTGTTGTAAACCAGTTAGCGCATTTTTTGTCATATCGCTAAGACCGGCAACTCTCTCTCCCTGATAAACGTTTCCGCCAATTCCTTTATTATAAAGTCCAAGCGCGTTAGCACTGGCTTGTTTAAGAATATCAGCAGCCCAAGCGGGTGGTGCATTTGTTTGTGTTGTTGTCTGCACTTGAGGTGTTTTTTTTCTACTCATGAACCCAGAACCTTTCTATATTGAATAAGATTACGAGAATATCCGTGATGAGCGAGCTTTTTCGCCCATCCAGTTCTTCCAAACATGTGCATTTCGTCCGCATTGATTGTTCGCGCCCATTTTTCGACTTCATCAATCAACTTGACCAATTTCAGCCCTCCCTCTCCCGCAAGATCTGAGAGAACGACGCATTTTTTTCCCGTATGGGTTATTTCAACTTTGGTAATTGCAAAAGCACTAAATTGGATTTTATTTTTTAAGACCAGCCACAATTGTGCTTGTCCTGTAGCGATTTCTTCAGCAATTTTTTCCAGACAAACATCATCCGGAAAGCGCTGCGCATATTTTTTCAATGCAGCATTGAGTGCCTCTTGATAGGGAGCTATTTTTCCCCATGGCCACTGCTCTGTCAGATGAGCAGAATATAAACCTTGACTCTCAAGCATCATAATTTGGGCTCTTTTAGCTTTGTCACCCCCTCTTTGAGCAATACGCATCCCCATACGTACTTCACGCGTTCGTGCTTACCGCACAACTTTCAAAAAGAAGAAGAGAGACACCACAACAAAAAAGAATTCCCCATCATCCCTTGTAACAAGAAATAGGGAATACGCCATTCCTACTTTATAGAAACCATGGTGCAGCCTATTTTTCCTTTATCGCAGAAAAGCATGAAACATAACGCACCACCTTGTTCTTCATATTATAAAGACACAGCTTATCGCATTGTGCCTTTGTTTATAAAGGTTTGGGAAGCCTATGGGGCATTTGTTCTTTAATAATAGAGGCTTGAGCCTATCGCATGGTATTACAAAAGGGCATGCCTATCGCATGCCGGCCCGCGTCAATTCCACATCAAATCCAGTGACATGAGTCCAATTCACCCCTTCAGGAATACGCAATTTAAAGCGATAAAACCGTGCCCTTGCACGACAGTGAATTTGTCCAGTATTATAAGAGGGCTGTTTTTCTGGCAACCAAACAGTTTCCTCTTCAAGAGATTGTCGAAAGCGCATTCCCACAGACAAATAAAACTTTCCACTATTGACTTGAGGCATAATATTTTTCACCCGTGTTATCATGCCATTTGTCTGCCCCATTTCTTGTGATGTCACGACACAAGCCATAGGACCCCCAGAAAACGAACCCAGTCTCCCCTGTTGATCAAATGCCCCCAGAATAGGCGATTCATTTTTCCAAGCTTTACTATCAAGAGAAAAGGACAAATCGTCAATATTCTTAGTCACAAAATCAAGACCTTCTAGGGTTGTTCCGGCTAAGAAAATAGGCAATATCATTTTGATATCGACGAGAGCTTTTGTCCATTTTTGCAATCCCCAATCATAAATGAGCAAGATACGTTTATGAAGGTTCTCATCAGAATCAACCATCCAATAAACACGATTATACACCCCATCGATAGCAGCAGACAGAGTGTACAGATTATCCTTCCTTGATTTTGCGGTCATCGTTCGATCGACTTTTTCGAACCCAATGGGTATAATCTGTCCCTCATTTGTTATTTGATAAAACCCGCCCTCATCGGCAAAGAATGCTAAATCGCCTCTACAAACAATTGATTCAGCATTTTTTGCGCCTCGTTTATCGTGGATTTTTTGGAAACTAAAAATAATCTTAGAGCCAGGAATAAAAGAACCAGCATAGATTGCAGAACGCATAAAGATAATTGGATTTGTTGTCTCCGTTGCCCCTTGGACGAATCCGCCATCAGGAAAATCTTGATAATCACAACTTTTTTTTCCCACGGTCCAAAATTCAGCATCATTTAATCCAGACCAATGAACCCGTCTTGGATTTTCGGTTAATTTCATCAAACAAACGAAATCTCCCCAGATTCGAACAATCCCTGCCTGTGGTGGATTTCCTCCTAAATTTCTAAATGTTTTATCATGATTAATATCAATCACTTGTGGTTTATCATTGGCATTCACAGCAATGATAAAATCACCAAACAAAGCAAAAGACCACGGAGCATCAACATTAGCCAGATAAGGTTTTCCTTTTTGGCTAATATCTTTCCAGTTCATTGTTGTATTATCAAGTAAGTAGATTTTATCTCTTGTCCCGACAATAATAGAAACCCCATTTTTTGTTTTAACCGCAAGAGTGCCTAAGATTGGCTCCGGACAAGGCTCTGATAAAGGCTCAAAACTTGGCATAGGGATATAGGAGCCATCCGCCGGGAGCACATTAACAAGTTCATCGGTAAAAATTCCATTGATATCCGCCACATCGGGTCGATAATCAGCGATTGGGAAAAAAGCCATCAAGACCCCCATAAAATCTTTGAAGAGCCCAGTGCCATTCAAAACACCAAGGCTTATTGATAAAAAACCACAAAAGCCCTTAAAACTCTAAAGGCATAAAATTCAACAAAATAAACAACCTAAAGTTGTTTAATGCACCAAAAAAACGATACCATCAATAATGGCCACCCCAACGCCATCCACCAGCGCCAAACCAAAATCAACTGCCCGCAATCACCCCCCACAATGACGGGGGAAAGAGCCATCAAAAGCCCCCATAAAATCTTTGAAAAGCTCAGTGCCATTCAAAATACCAAGGCTTATGGATAAAAAACCACAAAAGCCCTTAAAACTCTAAAGGCATAAAATTCAACAAAATAAACAACCTTAGGTTGTTTAACGCACCAAAAAAAACGATACCATCAATAATAGCCACCCCAACGCCATCCACCAACCCTTCACCATCAACACCCAACGCGCCCATCCAACCATAAGTGACAAACCAGCCGCAGTGCCAAACCAACCTTCAACGCCCGCCATAAACGATTTCGAAAAAAGCCTTTTAAAAACGCATTGGACGAATTTTTGAAGAACCTTTTCGGCGCGATGTTTCAATACGCAAAGCTTGAAGCTGTTCTTGAAAATCTCTGAAAGAAACGGCGGCATATTCAGGATCTTTAAGGATATTTTTATACAATTCATATTTTGCCCGTGCTTTAATAAGATCAAAAGCATAAATCAACCAAGGGTTATCATCCTCTTTCAGCTGTTCATCGGCAAAATGAACAGGAGCATAAGAAAGCTGTACAGCTTCCAGATGTTCTGGTGTTGGAAAGAGTCCTATTTTTTGATCAAGGTAGGTATAAAAGAATGGCGTTCCTAGCGCAGGATGCATACCATATTGTTGATGCAACACTTCCAAGGGCTTAAAGAACAACTTTGTTGGTGTTGCACTCTTTGTTACTAAAAAGACGCCCTCCAAACTCTTTTCTGCTTCAATAAAAACCCCTTCTTCTTGCCCATACCATGTTTTACCACTTTGTGTTTTAAACGTCCTTTCTCTTTTTTCATTAAAGAAAAAGGGTTCGCGTTCACACAAACGCAAAGCCGTAAAAATTGAATCTTGAATTTGCAGGGAATATTCCGCTGTTGTATCGTCAATTTCATCTTGAATAAGCGCGACCATATAAGCAAAAGTTTTAGAATGGTCTGAATGTGTAAGGTTTAGATTTTGGGGATCAGTGGATAAAGTGGTCATAAGCCTGTCCTTGTTTCTGGAAGCATTTTAAATTTTTCCCCCAACAGATCCCTCTTGTTGGGGGAAGAGAGCAAGCGTTCGCTTTAAGCGGGTGCTCCATAAGTTGGAATGACAATAGTGCCAAAATCCTGAGCCCCTTGCGTACTTCCTGGCAAGGTAAAGCAAGTTTTTTTCATCCCAATAATGGTTTTTGCCGCAACCCCGAATTCTCTTTCATAGTCGAAGAGTTCCTCCACCAATTTATAGCGTGTCGCCCCTCGATCTTTACCAAAAGCAATCACAGCACTCTGCGCACCAAGCAGAACAGCCCGCCGCACATTTGGTACAGCTTTGTTAGCGGTTCCAGCTTCGACCCCTTCGGTAATATGTTCAGCTTCGCGCAAAACCACACCATTATACATGCCCAAAGACCCATCATAGAGCGGATTTTTGATACGACTTCCACTATAGATTGCCTTAGTAATGTCGAGCCATTGCCCCGCATCAGTATTGGTTCGCAATTGTGTCACTTGGGTTGGATGAAGATAAAGCACATAAACATTTTCCCCATCGATCCGCACAGGTCTAATTTTAGGATTTGCCAATTTAGCCCGTTCAACTGCTTTATCAATCAAGCTGAGATCAAAAACATCGTCTTCTTTTAAGTCCTCATCTTTTGCTTTATCATTAGGACGTACCACACGTTTATTGGTTGGTGCCGTTGGCGCATTAAACCCATAATGAACTGGTTTAAGGGTAATCGTGCGTCCTTCAAAGTTAATTGTTTTTGCGGTATACCCGCAAACTTGAATGAAGAACATCATACTCAGACGATCTGCATACCAATCAACCAAACCATTTTTTGCCTCGGTGCGCAAATCATGGAGAATTCGTTGTTGATCAATCGTTCCCTCATTTTTGACACGCACAGCATGAACGAGTTCATTAATTGCCAAGCGATCATTGAGAAACTGTAAAGCTTCTTCATTGCCTTCCAATGTCTGCCCTTCGCTTACCCCATCGCCTAGCAACTGCACACGCAAATTAAAGCTAATAGCATCCCCACTTGCTTTCGTAGTTTCATCTTTTAATTGTACGATACTGTTTGAATCATTTCCAATCAACGGCGCAATTGGAAGTGCTTTTGAGACTTCTTGGTTTAGTAATTTAGACCATGTGCGCACTGCCATTGGGTCATTAAGTCCGATATAAGTTACAGTCATTTTGTCCTCTAAAAGTTTTATTGACATAAAAAACCCGGCAAAGCGCCGGTTGTTAAAACACCACATTTCATTTCAAATGGTGAATAGGTTGTTCGTGAGTTTTATCTAATTTCTGTTAGCGTCTGCCTCCTCCTTATAAGAGCTCTCCTCACCACATCCGTGTTTGAGAAATTCCCCCGCATTCTCCTGCGCTAAAAGCCTCTTAACGTTCCCGCAAAAAACACCTGCCACATTCTTGTTTTTAAAATTCTCTTCCCCCCATTAAACGATTAAAAGCGGCTTTATTTTTAGGATCAGCAACCCAAGCGCTAAACTCTGCTTCTGACATTTTATCAAGCATATCCAAAGAAATTGGCCCATTTGGAGTCAAGCCGTTATAAGCAGCAAGAGTACGCGCAGAATTGTGTCTTTCCTGTAAATTTTCATCCATGTTATTGGGAACATTTGTGTAGCCAATTTTTTGTGCAATCGTGTAAATCACTTCAGCGGGGTTTTGATTTTTTTGCGCACAATCGCGCAAGATCTGCTTCAACTCATCACCAATTATCGCATCAATATTTTTTGGGTCTGCCATCTCGGGATAGAGCGAAGCACAAGCTGCCAACTGTTTAGCCCGCGTTTCATAAATAAAATCAGCTGCTTGATCAAAATCATGATGCTTTTGTTTAACACTGGCAACAGACTGCTGAAAAAATGCATGCAACTGCTCTGCTTCGCGAGCCAGAGAAGGTTGTTGTTTTTCATGTAAAAGCCCTTGTTTTTGGAGTGTTTTTCCCAACCATTGCATATAGCCCATAAAGTCTTTTTGTGGATCTGGTGGAGCATCTTCTCCCCCTTGAACCTCTTTTCCAGCCTTTTGCGAAGAGTCCTGTTGTTGATGCATTTGCCCTTGGAAATTATCTTCAAGAGTTTTTTCTTCTCTTGCAATTTCACCATCTTCTCCCTCTTGTGTTGAGACCAGAAAATCTTGTTTCAATTGGTTTTGTTCTGCCGGCGTTAAGTGTTCTTGATCCATGACATTAGCCTTCTCTTTTTTTTAACAATAAAATCAAATTTTTCAGATAAAACAGCCCATAAGCACTTATCCCCTCAATGTTCTCCCATCATTTGAGCACCAGTATTCCCCCCAATGCTCTCCACCCCACATGACGGCAAAACTCCCCTCTCCACCCTACTTTTCCCAACAGTCCTGCCCTACAAAACAGGTCTTTTAAGAAAAGGGAGCCCATGCACTACGAAAATCGATAAGCCCATTCTGCGCTCACCATCCCCACCATGTTTTCACCCCACATGACGGGCAAGCCTCCCTCTCCACCCTACTTTTCCCAACAGTCCTGCCCTACAAAACAGTTCTTTTAAGAAAAGGGAGCCCATGCATTACGAAAATCGATAAGCCCATTCTGCGCCCACCATTCCCCACCATCACCCCACATGACGGCAAAACTCCCTCTCCACCCTGCTTTTCCCAACAATCCTGCCCTATAAAACAGGTCTTTTAAGAAAAGGGAGCCCATGCACTACAAAAATCGATAAGCAATTTATGATATATGGCGTTTATCAGAAGTCACGCATGACAAAGCACCCTATTGTTGAGCCTTTACTGTCTGCAACATCTGCATTATCTGTTCTGTCCCCACATTATCCCCCATCTGCGCTGAGGCATTTTGCTCTTCTTGAAAAGAGTTTTGCGCCTTTATCGCAATTTTATGAATAAGTGAAGCGGGTAAAGGCGAATAGCGTAAGAGATCGAGCATAATTTCAGGTGTTGCAAAATTTTGCATCAAAGGCAGCAATTGCATGATCAGTGCAAAGGTACGCTCTTTTTCATTAAGACTTGTTGGCGCATCATCCACGACAATATCATATTCCAAGCTTGTCACCATTTCGCGTGTCAGCGGCACATACTGGGCATTTTCATCCCCAGCAATACGCACCAACCGCCCATCGGAGAGATAATTTTGAATAAGATAGAGAATAATTTTTCCCTGTCGTTGCCGATATCGACGCAACCCATCAAAAAAGGAAGCCAAAAGATTAAGTGACGATTGTCGTCGTTGTTGTTCAAGAATACCAGGCTGATTGACAGCTCGCGTCCCAATAAATTCAGAAGACAACCCCGTCACCTGTTCGAGTGCGCTCTTTGCTTCATTAAACAATTGAAAAAAACCTTGCGGAAATTGCGCCACGGGTTTAGGTTGGATTCTTCCGCCAGACACAGCCCCACTTTTCAACCAAGTAATGCTATCGGCTCTAGCCCAACTCTCGACGGCTTGTCGATCATCATCAAAAGCATCGCGTTCTGCCATAATGCCGCCTTTTGATTGGCTATTGAGCAAATGCATCACTTGACTAAAATATTTATTTGCCCACCGTTGCGGATCTTTTGTTGGCTTGACCAGTCCATAAAATTGTCGGCTTAACTTATCAAAAGTACCGGTAATACACTCCCATCCCAATTGATTGGGTGGCCCCAAGGGCTTATCAGGCGCCTCGAGCAGCTTTCTGCCCAAAAATGCTCGTTTGACAATTTTTCTGGTCAATTTTGTTGCTTGAACATGCGGAAAGGTTTTACTTAAATTTTGGAAATCCTGCTCTGAATAATCGATAAATTTTCCACTTTGAGGCTCAAGGACTTTATAAACCACCTCGCGTTCAAACCAGCGACATTCCGCCAATGTCACCATTTTAGGACGTTGATAACAGCTTGCCTCTTCTCCCTCTAGCAGATCCCCTCCCTCTGCTTGATAATTTTGTGTCATTCCATTGCTGGTTGGGTGTAAAAAGCTCTGATATTTAACCCAATCAGCATGAAGATCGCTCCAATGAACATTGGGAAACATTTCCTGCGCCACAGCAAGCGGTTTTTCATCAATATACCATAAGCGTTGAGCATCAATGAGATTAGACTTAACAGCACTAGCATCCCACACCATTTTCATAGGGTCCAGCCGCGCAATGACTGGTTTTCCTTGCGGATCTTGTTCATAATCAAGGCGTGTATCTGTCCAGCCCATTCCGCAAATAATTGCATCTTGAAAGGCATCGGAATCTTCGTATTCCCCGTCAGCTTCATCACGAAACCATTCGGCTGCTCCTGTCAGAATCTGGTTTGCAAAGGCAGCGCCTTCTTGTCGTGGAATAAATTGGACTTGCCTTTTATTATTGCGCTCAGCCCCGATGACAGCATTAATTAAAGGTGCAATACGATTAAAAGTCATCACGGGTCTGTTTTGTTCGTGCAAGACAGCAAGGTCTTGCTCATTCCATTGCCGCCCATTATAAAAATCGTAATCTTCTTGGGCATTTTTTCGCCATTTTTCGACATGGGTAATATCATCCTGATACCATCCCACGAGTTTTTTAAAGAGAGCTTGATTTTCAAGCGTTTCGATTTGATTAAAAGAAGAATTTGTAGAACTATTCATTAAAAAGCCATCCATGAAGTTTGAGAATGGTGAGAAGAGCGATAAGGTTTTTTTTGCGCTCTAGCATTTGGTTGTTCATAAGCCACACACATCAGTCCAAAGGCATCGGCGCCATGGCTTGCCCAATCATGTTCAGCGCCTAGTCCGATATTGCGCTGTTCATCACGCTTTTCATGATACCAGGCGAGCGCTTTTCTCCCGGCAGATGTCGTTTCACGATTAAACCATAGAGCAGGAAACAACCGCCTTACGGCTTCGATACGCATTTTAACAGCGCCTGTTCCTTGGTTAGGAATTATTTTGGTTTGAAAACCGGCTTGTTGAAGGGCACTTTCAAAACTCACATTATAGACACGATCTTTTGTTGCGCCATCATGAGGCAAAACCATAAGAGCCTTTTCATATCCCCTTTGAAAGACCCAGCCCACATGTTCTGAGAGAGGTTGACCTTGGGCTTCATAATAATCGAGCACTCGGATTTCCCGTCCAACAAATTGCGCGACCCACAATGCGGTAGCATCAGCCTTTGCGCCTGTTCCCCCGATATCCCAAAAGATTCTCACCTGCATCAAAGGATCCCGTGGAACAGTGGTAATCCGCCCTTCCATTTCGGCTTCCAGCAGACATTTCTGATAATAAGCCCCTTGCATAGCCTGGAGATATTCGCCTTCCCAAATATGGTTATACTGTTCTGGTCTTTGCTGCAAATCGTCCATACGATCACGATTGAGTTTTTCAGGAAATTGCGGATTATCGCGCCAATTGATTTCCACCCCTTTGATATGAGGATTATCGACATTTCGGAAACGTTTTTCCACGGGTGCATTTTCATGGCACGGGTTCCAAGTGACCCATAATTCTGCATTCCAATCTTTTCCTTCTTCGCGCAAAGTTGGAATAAGTGTTTGCCAAGCATTTTCTGTCACGGGCTCAGCTTCATCGACCCAACAAAGGAAAACGCGTCCCATTGATTTAATACTTGCGATATTGCGATCAAGCCCAGCAAACACATAGACGATCCGTCCATCTTTTGACTTAATATATTTATCGCCGATTTCATAATAATCTTGTAAAAAAGGATAAGCTTCGATAGCGCGTTTAATTTCTTCCAAAGAACTTTCATTGAGAGAATTTTGAAATTGCCGTGCACAAAGAATAATCCCGCGTTCTCCAGCCATTCCATGGCGATATCCCACCACGGCCGACATCAAAGCAAAAGAACGTGTTTTTCCAGAACCGCGTCCTCCCCAAGCAGCTCGCACATCGGCATTTCCAGTAAAAACAGGAATAAGCTTTGGGATAAGAGCTACTTGAGCCGTTTTCTGCTCCATTTTTTGAGAAATTTTCTGAACAGTTGTCATTATAAATTTTCATACTTGAGCAATAATTGCGCTGCACCCTTTTGCTTATCCCAAGTTTAATGATCCCAGAGCAATTGAACGAAAAGAGCAATTGAACGAAAAACGCCCTTCTCAAAAGCAGCGCTTTATCTTTTCTTCATCCTAATATTCAATAAATTTCACTTTTTTGCATGAGATCCCCTTGACCCCACCTATGCGCCCCAAGCCCCCAAGGCACAAAAGCCCCACCCCCTCAAACACCGCGCCTGTCATCCCCCAACCACAAGCAAGGTATCCCCCCAACCAAATCATAGCCTCAGCACATGGCTCTCAGGCATATCCAAAGCCCAACATCCTCCAATATCATGCCTCTCAAGCATCACCAATCCTCACACTTTATCCCCCAAGATACCCCCACCAAAACACATGCATCCCGCAAGCATAACACTTCTCTCAAGTTTCATGCCCCTCCCCCATCAAAACACTGTTCCATATCCACCACACAAATACCCTGCACCAAATTCCCTCCAGCACACGGGGGCCCTTACGGCATCATTCACCAAAGCCCCTTCCCAATATCACGAGCGCCTACAAGCACGATAGCCTCCGCTTCAATCCCCTCAAGATAGGCAATCACCAAAGCAGCCCCCTTGCAAGACATCACCCCACATCACCCACCTCAGCCTAACATTTTTCAATATCACAAGCCTCAGTTATCGAGGTATCACACTTCTCCGGTTCACTATTTTTTGCATTCACTGGTACAATCTCAATACGCGAAACTGCTTTAACATCTCCACACCTTCAATAACGAGAAAAAACCAAATCTTCACCAGATGTCCAAAACAGCAAATATCATCAAGCACTCCCCAACATCTTTCAGGTATCGCGCCCCTCACGCATCGCCATAAAAGCATCTTGCCGGCCCCTCTTCAAACAGACCACCCCAGACGCCATGTACCCCCAAAAAACACCATATGCACCGAAGTCTCCTCCAGTCCACGTCCTCATGCATCCCCCCAACCAAAGCCCAACAACTTCACAGCTCACATGCCTAAAGCACTCAGCCCCTCACCGCAATTTCAATCATAAGCTTTCAGACAAACACCTAGTATTCCCGTTCAAAGACAATATCCCTTAAACATCATATGCCCAACCCAATATTTTCTCATAACTTCAAGCCTCAGTGACCAAAGGATCAAGCTTCTTCGGTTCGCTATTTTTTGCATTCACTGGCACAATCTCAATCCGCGAAACTGTTTTTGATATCTCCACACCTTCAATAACGAGAAAAGACCAAACCTTCACAAAAATCCAAAACAGTAGATAACAACCACACCCCCTAAGCATTGTACCTCTCGGGTATCACCTCTTCAGCACACGCCCCTCTGTCATCGCCCATAAAAGCCGGCATCTCGACATAGGAAGCCCCAATATCTCCCACCGAAATATTCTGCTCTCCAGTAAATGCCCAAACATCACAGCTCCTTCTTCAAACCTTAGTTATCGAAGTATCACACTTCTCCGGTTCGCTATTTTTTGCATTCACTGGTACAATCTCAATACGCGAAACTGTTTTAACATCTCCCCCTGCTTCTCCCGTAACCTGAAGAGGCAAGACTTTTGCCAGCAGCGAAAAAAAAGGAACAGGATTATTCAACGCATGATATTGAAGATAAGACACCAGCCCATCCTCACCATAGTGATATCCAGCCTGCTCAGCGGCTGTCAAAAGAGCTTCATTAAATCGCTTTGTTGTTTTATTCAAAGTTGTTTTTTTCCGCCCTTTTCGACGTAAGGGAAGACAATGTTCATCTACCATCATCATGTTCCTTCCAACTAAAGAAAAACCAATACTTCAAACACAAAAAATGACATGAAAATCAGCAACAAAATTTAACAAGCCATCAACAATAAAAAATGAGACCACACCCTAAAAGACAAGAGCCCACATAAAGCCCAAATCCTCCGCATAATTTTACAGATTCACATTTTTACGCTTTTACATCATTACAGAACGCAGCCAAACGAAACGCTCAAATCACTACCCCGCACCGTTCTGTAAACACGGGTCTGTCAACAAGCTGATTTCTCGTCTATCAGATTCCCCTGCTGATTATTTCATATAGCTATCCCACACTTCAAAGAATGGTGTTTCATCAAACACGCCAGATAAGCTCTGATCTACAATTCGACTTCAAAAAGCAAATTTTCCTCTGCTGAATAAAGCTTCCACCCCGCACCGGTTTTAAACTATCATCCAACCTCTTCCCCAGTAAATTCCCCTACTAACATCAGATTACCACCCCCCCAAACATCCCTATTTTACAATATAACAGACTAGAAAATCTTTTAATTGTTCTTGCCAATCCCTTGAAATTACTTTATCACTCAAAGGATATTTTGATCGTCCACGCAACGATCAATAAGGGATAGTAAAGCCCTAAGCTCTAGCGTAAGAATGAACCCACTTTGTGGGTGTCCCGGGATTCCGGGAGTTTTTGCTATGTCCAGGTGTGATAAGCACTAAAAGCAAAAATGCTGACTAGAGCTCAGTACTTTACTACTCCCGGAATACCAATGCGAGGGCGCTCGCAACCGGAGGGGAGCTTGAAGTGCAAACTAAAAATTCACATTTCAACGACATTTCAATAGGTAAAAAGATCCGTCATAGAAGAATTTCAATGGGACTTTCTCAAAAGGAATTAGGAAGCTATTTAGGTGTCAGTTTCCAACAAATCCAGAAATACGAAAAAGGTTTAAATCGTGTAAGCGCGGGGTGTTTGCTCGAAATTGCTAAAAAACTAGCAGTTCCTATGAACTTTTTTTATGCGGATCTTTTAACAGCAGATATTCCCACAAAAGAACATGCCTTACACCACGATCAAGACACATATAGCGAAAAAGAATACGCCCTTTTAAAAAACTTTAGAGAGCTCCAGCCGAAAAAACAAAAAGCAATTTTGTGGTTAATTTCTGATTAGACAAAAGCACACCCATCAACATCCCTCGCCAATATATCCAACATCCTTAAAATATAAGCTTCAGATCACGACACTTCAAAGAAGGCAATTTTATCAGACACGACAGATAAGCGCTGCCCTAAAATATTCCCTCACACACTTTTCTCCAGTCAACGCGATTTATACCCCTCTTCATCCCAGCTTTCCCCGCTCCATTCACAAATGCGTCCCCTAGTTCTCCGACCACATTCCATGTCAAGACAAAAACATACAACGCATAAATCCTTCACTTCACTTTTACGTATTCACGTTTTTACGCTTTTACATCTTTACAGAAAGCAACCAAATGAAACTTTTCCACCAGCGTCTTTCACTGCTCTGTCAAGAATCCGACATCTTGTAGCAGTTTCCTCCTACCAACCCCACTCAGACAGATCAGCACACCATACCCCTCAAGCAACGGTATTTCACCACATTCAACAAGCAAGGCTTTTCTGAATATTCTTACACCCGTCCCTCTCCAACACAAAGAGCGAAAGCTCCTACAAATACCGATCAATTCCGCTTCGAAGCAAAGACCCCACCCAAAAGACAAAGCTTCACACACACCAAAAAGCTTCTCCCACAGCGCCAATTTTCACATTCTGCATCCTAGCTTTCGACTTCATTTGCAGACTCGTTCCCCAGTCCTTTCCCCCCATTCCATGCCAAGACAAAAGCATACAACGCATAAATTCTTCACTTCACTTTTACGGATTCACGTTTTTACGCTCTTCTATCTTTACAAAAGGCAGCCAAACAAAATTTCCAAACTAACCCACCACTCAATAAACAAGAGTCTGTTAACAATCCCACTTTTTATCGAGCACATTGCATTTGGGCAACCACCTCTCACCACCCCTCAAAGAATACTGTTTCACCAGACACGAACAGATAACCCCTACCCTCCAATATCCAGACACTCTCACAAAAAGCACCGTATAAATTGATATGCTTGAAGGTCCCTCGACGGCATATCCTTGCCTCTAATGCCTCCATCTCACCCTACCTCAAATGACAATATTTTACTGCATAAGGCATAAGGCATAAGAATATAATGAGATAATTTTTAAGATACAAAAAAATGCTCTCATTTTCCAAATCTTTTAATTGTTCTTGCCAATCCCTTGAAATTACTTTATCACTCAAAAGGTGCCTTGATCGTCTACGCAGCGATCAATAGGGAGTTGAAGCCCGAAAACTCAAACGTTAATTTACCCCACTTTGTGGGTATCCCGGAGTTCCGGGAGTTTTTGCTATGTCCAAGCACTTGTCAGCACTAAAAGCAAAAAGCTGATTTGAGTTCAGTGCTTTCAACCTCCCGGAATACTCATGCGAGGGCGCTCGCAACTGGAGGGGAGCTTGAAGTGCAAACTAAAAATCCAGATTTCGCACTTTTTTAAAAAGTACCCAATCTTATAGTCTTTGAAATTATTTTGATTTTTCTTGCCAATCTTCTGAAATTGCCTTATGAATTGATCTGTGTTTTTGATCGTCCACGCAACGGTCAAATAGGGATTTGAAAGCCCGAACGCTCAGTACATAAATTTATCCCGCTTTGCGGGTATCCCGGAATTCCGGGAGCTTTTGCTATGTCCAAGTGCTTGTCAGCACTAAAAGCAAAAGGCTGGCTGAGCTCAGTGCTTTCAAACTCCCGGAATACTCATGCGAGGGCGCTCGCAACCGGAGGGGAGCTTGAAGTGCAAACTAAAAATTCACATTTTAATGACATTTCAATAGGTAAAAGAATCCGTCACAGACGCATTTCAATGGGACTTTCTCAAAAAGAATTAGGAAGCCATTTAGGTGTCAGTTTTCAACAAATCCAGAAATATGAAAAAGGTTTAAATCGTGTAAGCGCGGGGTGTTTGCTCGAAATTGCTAAAAAACTAGCAGTTCCTATGAACTTTTTTTATGCGGACCTTTTAACAGCAGATATTCCCACAAAAGAACATGCCTTACACCACGATCAAGATACCACCAGCGAAAAAGAACACGCCCTTTTGAAAAACTTTAGAGAGCTCGAAGCGAAAAAACAAAAAGCAATCTTGTGGTTAATTTCTGATTAGGCAAAAACGCATCAATCGACATCCTTTGCCAATATTCCCCTCTGCCTAAAGCCTTGCCGCCTGATACCACCACATCTCAAAAAACGGTTTACGACACCGGTTTACGACATCATAGGATAACAAACTTCAAAATAGGATAAAAACACCAAAACCTTGGAAAAACATCCCCACCCCTCTCACAGAATTTTATCAAAAGATCTCTTCTGATTTAAACGCACAATTCCGATTGTATCATTATGATACCTTTTTACATTTACCTTGTCAAGTTTTTATATTTTTCTTTTGATATTTTTGTGTTTTTCTTTAAGGGAGCCACATCCCTCAAAACACTTTTCCTGCAAAATGCCCCTCATACAAAACACAATGTCTAAAACAACAAGAGCTAAAATAGGATTTTTCCTAAATAGGCATCCCTCTAAATGGGCTTCCGCCTAAATAGAATTCCCCCTAAATAGAATTCCCCTAAATAGGATTATTATTGTATTTCTCATTCACCCACTTATTAAAAAAACATCTCTCAATGCTTCTCACACCCATTTCACGGATATCCCCCATACAAATATAGACGCAAATATAATTGTTAAATTTCGCATAGAATATAAAAGCCAACCACAATTTTTATCTCTTCACATCTCTTTACACATCAGCTCTGCAATCTGTTCATAGCCATTCCCCACACACTCTTCTCCAGAAAACGCACTTCAACAACACTCTTCATCCCAACTTTCTCCTCCATTCACGAAGACACTTCCCCCAATCCTCGCACCACATTCCATGCCATGATAAAAGCTCTCACAAAGCACAAATCCTCCGCTTCATTTTACAGATTCACATTTTTACGCTTTTACATCATTACAGAACGCAGCCAAGGAAAGGTTCACCACCCCGCACCACTCTATAAACAATAGTCTATAAACCAACCCAGCTTTTTGCCTAGTACCCCCCTTACAGTCTTCAGACGCCCTCCTCAAACGACAGCACTTCGTCAGGCTTGACAAATCAAGCCCTATCTCCTTAAAAATCGCCATCCTTCACGCATCTCTTTGCACCAACGCCTTACCCACACTCTCCCCCCTATCCATGCGCACACTCTCTTCATCCTCCATTCCCCCTTTTTCTCTCCCATCACACACTCACAACTTAACAGCACTCTTCATCCCAGCGTTCCCCGCTCCATTCACAAATACATCCCCCAATCCTCGCACCACATTCCATGCCATAATAAAAGCTCTCACAAAGCACAAATCCTCCGCTTCATTTTACAGATTCACATTTTTACGCTTTTACATCTTTACAGAATGCAGCCAAAGGAAACTCCCAAACCACCACGCGACAATTTGATAAAAACAAAACACCTTTCCAACAATCTCAAACAACAGATTTCTGTAAAGAGTTCATATGAATTTGATTGTTTAGATCTGACTATTAGATTGGCATATAGAGCCGTAGAACAGAAAGTAATTTTCTATAAGACAGAAACGATAAAAGCGCTATATAACTGAGATAGAACATGAAGAATTGCAAACAGATAAAACGACATCTTTCTTCGTTACAACACTGAAATTGTAACCGAAACGACGAATAATTGTCATCTGAACATGTAATTTTCACATCTGCAAATTTTTATTGATTAATTCAATCCCAACACTTCCCCTGAAACACATTTCTTCATTATCTACTTCTTTGAGACAAACCGGTAAAGGGGTTTCATCGATTATAAGTGCGGATATAATAACGCGTTACTCCAACCTCATCATAAGAAACCATAGACATGATACCTGTCTTTATTGGCGTTATTTGATAAGTCAAGATTACACCATTTTGCTGTTTGTTTGGTTGATCTGTATAGATCACGTTATATCCATTCCGTCGCAAGAGATCAATAAATACAGGAGTAAAGTTGTCTTCTGTTTTATTTTTTTTCACAATAAGTGTTGTTGTAGCGGGCGGTAAAGGTTTTTTAAGATTACGAACAAAATCGTTAGCAATTAATTTTATATCATCTTGCGTAATATTTGGACTAACATAACTTGATGAATAATTATTGATAGATGCACAACCAGCCACCAATACAAGCGGTAACGGAAATAAATATTTTGACATCTTAACTCCCCTATTAATTGCATTCTCTTCTGAGAAGCTCCTACACCAGAAATAAGAGCCTCCTTTCAAAGAATAGCCTTAACAACATACTGCTTTACTATCAAGCATTAGTTAATCACTTTCTCGCTTGTTTAAAAAACGACCACCATCTCTCATAGTACTCAAAGCTTATGTTTAAGACACAAAATATATATGTTAAAAGTACGAAAAAACACATGTAAAGCATATAGTATATGTATACTTACTTTCATGGTGTGTTGCATTACATAAACCAACGCATAGCACCCTTCATTTCCCCTCCATTCACGAAGACACTTCCCCCAATCCTTCTCACCCCTCCATATCATGACAAAAAACACGCACAATATATGACCCCATAAATCCTCCGCTTCACTTTTACAGATTCACATTTTTACGCTTCTCCACATTTACAGAACAAAGCCAAGGAAAGCTTCATCCACCCCGTACCACTCTATAAACAACGGTCTGTAAAGAATTCAAATGCTTGCCTAGCAAATTTCCACCACTGACCACTCATTCGTTTCAGATCACCCCCTTCAAAGAGCTGTGTTTTTACCTCATGAATAAGATAATGAGCGAACCGTCTTTAGAAAAAAGAAACGGCATGGAGATATCAAATATATCAATGGTCGTCATCGACTGTCGTGTTAAGAGGTGTTAACTCTTTATTTTTCTTAATTTTTACAACGCCAATAATTCCGGTGGAAATAATTAATGCGGACATAGCTAAAAAAGAGCTTAACAATCCCACGAGTGCCAAAAGTCCAGCAATAAAGCCAGACATTGCTTCCGCAGAGTTTGCTAAAGTTGAAAAGGTTCCAAAACTCTTACCAAAATCTTCACGACGAGAATATAATTGAATAGCTGAAACTAAACCAATATCCACAAAGGCACCAATAAATCCTAGAACAAATGCTAACACGAGAAGGAATTTTAAATAAATTTCTGCAGCTAAGGGCATAACAAACAGAATAACCCCATAAAGAAGCCAAAATATCATGAGCTTCAACGAAGTAATATTTAATATAATTTTACTATATAACAAACCACCAACAATAGTTCCAACAGCCATGAGAGAAAAAATATAACTCACAAAGCTTTCCTCTCCCCCCACAAAAAGAACAAAAGCTGGAATTAAAAATCTTAAAATAGCACCCGTAAAGAGAATAGCAAACGACGATCCAACGAGCGTAATAAATAAATTATTATTTTCTGTAGAAATATATTTAAGATATGAAGCTGTTTCTCGATAAATTTTTATAAAATTGAATGATTTATTCTCGCTTGAATTTAAATTCATGAGATTAAATAACATGATAATAGATATAAAATAGGTAAAAAAATCAAAAATGAGTACTGCCGATTTATTTGCTAAAAAAAGCAGTATGGAACAAACCAAAGGGCCAATGACGGCTGCCGTTTCCATGATAATTTGAGCAATGCTATTGGCCTTTGTAAGATCTTTTATTGAAAACATTCTGGGAATAGCAGCTTGAAAACTTGGTTGGAAAATACTTCTTCCTATCGTTGTACATATTGCTGCAAAAATAAGAACAATGATATGTGCCGTACCTGTTATATAAGTTATAAAAACAAACAATGAAGCTAATAATCTCACAACTTCACTTAAGATCATATTTTTCTTCAAAGAAAAATTATCCGCTAACCAACCTCCTATAGGGCCAAAAAAGAGAAAAGGGATAAATCGAAAAAAATACACAAGACCTGTAAAAAAGGTGTTATCTGTTAATTCTAAGACCAGTAAAATAAAAACAACTTCATAAGCATAATCACCAACTTTGGAAATAAAGAGAGAGCAAAAAAGAGCTAATGGACTCTTTTTTAAAAACAAATTCATATCAACCATCCGATGTTAAACTTTTCTACACTTAAAGTTACACTTCCTTCGATACAATTGGTGATATGAACTTCAGAAGAGTCTTTTATTCTAATAAATCGCTTAATAAGTTAAGTGAAAACTTTTAAAGAAATACTCCTCTTGATATAAGCATTTACTCTAATATCAAGTAATATATTAATTTTTCTTGCTTATTTGCTTTAAAAAAGAAAGAATGTAAAAATTATGAGATCACAATCTGCTATATTAGTACATTGACCTCCGCCCCACGTTTCAAAGAATGAAAATTCCCAACCAGCACTAATCTACAATCCCACGTCAAAAAGCAGCTTTCCCCACAAAATAAAGCTTACACCCACCCACGCCTCAAACGACAACACTTCATCAGGTTCAATAAATCAAGCCCTATCTCCTCGCCATCCTTCACGCATCTCTTTGCAACACCCGCCTTACCCACACTCTCCTCTTATCCATGCGCACTCTCTTCATCCTCCATTCCCCCTTTTTCTCTCCCGTCACACACTTAACAACTGAACACCCCTCTTCCTCCCAGCTTCCCCCTCCATTCACGAAAACACTTCCCCCCAATCCTCGCTACCACATTCCACGCCCCCAAAAGCCCAAAGTGACCAAAAACACGCACAATATATAATCCACAAATCCCCCACTTCACTTTTACGGATATACGTTTTTACATCTTTACAGAACGAAACCAACGAAAGGTTCACCACCCCGCACCGCTCTATAAACAATAGTCTATAAACGAACCCAGCTTTTTGCCTAGTACCCTTACAATTTTCAGACACCCCCCCCTCAAACGACAACACTTCATCAGGCTCGACAAATCAAGCCCTATCTCCAAAACCGCCATCCTTCACGCATCTCTTTGCACCACCGCCTTACCCACACTCTCCCCCTATCCATGCGCACTCTCTTCATCCTCCATTCCCCTTTTTCTCTCCCGTCACACACTTAACAACTTAACAGCACTCTTCCTCTAAACTTCCATTCACGAAGACACTTCCCCCAATTCTCGCACCACATTCCACGCCCCCAAAAGCCCAAAGTGACCAAAAACACGCACAATATATAAATCCATAAATCCCCCACTTCACTTTTACGGATATACGTTTTTACGCTTTTACATCTTTAAAGAACAAAGCCAACGAAAGGTTCACCACCCCGCACCACTCTATAAACAATAGTCTATAAACGAACCCAGCTTTTTGCCTAGTACCCTTACAGTCTTCAGACACCCCCCTCAAACGACAACACTTCATCAGGCTCAACAAATCAAGGCCTGCCCTCAAATATTCTAGCTCTTCACACCCCTTCAAAGAGCAGTGTTTTATGGCATAAATAGAATAGAAAATTTTTGATTTTTCTTGCCAATCTTCTGAAATTACTTTATCACTTAAAGTGTAATTTTGATCGTCTACGCAACGATCAATAGGGATTAAAAACCCGAAGACTTGACACATAAATTTATCCCGCTTTGCGGGTATCCCGGAATTCCGGGAGATTTTGCTATGTCCAGGTGCTTTGGCACTAAAAGCAAAAAGCTGAGTCAAGTCAGTGTTTTTAACTCCCGGAATACCAATGCGAGGGCGCTCGCAACCGGAGGGGGGCTTGAAGTGCCAACTAAAAATCCACATTTTATCGACATTTTGATAGGCAAAAGAATCCGTCATAGACGCATTGCAATGGGACTTTCTCAAAAAGAATTAGGAAGCCATTTAGGTGTCAGTTTCCAACAAATCCAAAAATACGAAAAAGGCTTAAACCGTGTAAGTGCCAAATGTTTACTAGAAATCGCTCAAAAACTAGAAGTTCCTATGAACTTTTTTTATGCAGACATTGCCACAAAAGAAGATCTCTCAACAAAAGAAACTCTCTTACACCACAATCAAGAAACCTATAACGAAAAAGAACACACCCTTTTGAAAAATTTTAGAGAACTCCAGCCGAAAAAACAAAAAGCAATCTTGTGGCTAATTTCTGATTAAGCAACAGCACAACGATCAACATTATTTGTTAATATATCAAACAACGAAACATCCTTAAGTCAAATTCAGATCAGCTCCCCTTCAAAGAGCAATGTTTTACGGCATAATAGAATAGAAAATTCTTGATTTTTCTTGCCAATCTTCTGAAATTACTTTATCACTTAAAGTGTAATTTTGATCGTCTACGCACCGATCAAGAGGGATTAAAGGTCCTAAATCCGAGCGTAAAAATGAACCCGCTTTGCGGGTGTCCCGGGATTCCGGGAGATTTTGCTATGTCCAGGTGCTTCTCAGCACTAAAAGCAAAAAGCTGACTCGGATTCAGTACCTTTAACTCCCGGAATACCAATGCGAGGGCGCTCGCAACCGGAGGGGGGCTTGAAGTGCCAACTAGAAATCCACATTTTATCGACATTTTGATAGGCAAAAGAATCCGTCATAGACGCATTTCCATGGGGCTTTCCCAAAAAGAATTAGGAAACTATTTAGGTGTCAGTTTCCAACAAATCCAAAAATACGAAAAAGGCTTCAATCGTGTAAGCGCAAAATGTTTACTGGAAATCGCTCAAAAACTAGAAGTTCCTATGAACTTTTTTTATGCAGACATTGCCACAAAAGAAGATCTCTCAACAAAAGAAACTCTCTTACACCACAATCAAGAAACCTATAACGAAAAAGAACACACCCTTTTGAAAAATTTTAGAGAACTCCAGCCGAAAAAACAAAAAGCAATCTTGTGGCTAATTTCTGATTAAGCAACAGCACAACGATCAACATTATTTGTTAATATATCAAACAACGAAACATCCTTAAGTCAAATTCAGATCAGCTCCCCACACCCCTTCAAAGAGCAATGTTTTACGGCGGATAAACGGCATTTCTCTCTAACGTTTTTACGCACAAAGCAATAAAGCAATCCCGCTTGTGACTTCACTTATAAAATTGCAAGAAAATAGTTTTCACGACAAACAGAAGTAAAAGAATCCTACGATATTCGAAAACGCTGATTTAACATGCAAAAACACCAGCCACTCCCTTTGCTTTGCAATAAAATACCGCTGTCTCATCGTGAATTTTTCTAAATCAGCACGCCTCAAAGAGCGGTGTTTATCACATAATAGGATTATCACCGCCCTTTATACCATGAATTTTTCCAAACTTAATCTTCAGGCAAAAATTCCAACCGATCTCCTTGTTTTGTAATTTTCACCGTCGTCTCATCATGAATTTTTCCAAATAAGATATTTTCCGCCAGTGGGTCTTGAATTTCTTTTTGAATAATCCGTTTAAGGGGACGCGCACCATAAAGGGGGTCATAGCCCTTATCGGCAAGAAACTTTCTCACCTCTGGCTCGATTTGCAAAGTTATTTTGCGTTCATTGAGCAAATTTTGCAAATGTTCTATCTGAATATCGACGATAGCTTCCATATCGTGACGTTGCAGCCTTTGAAAGAGAATAATCTCATCAATACGGTTTAAAAATTCAGGACGGAAAGCCGCTTTAACGACATTCATAACATCATTTTTTGCCTGATCGGTTGTTTGCCCTTCAGGCAAAGCAGTTAAAAACTCAGCACCAAGATTTGAGGTCATAATCAACAAAGTGTTACGAAAATCGACGGTACGTCCTTGACTATCGGTCAAGCGTCCCTCATCCAACACTTGCAACAAGAGATTAAAAATATCAGGGTGTGCTTTTTCAATTTCGTCAAACAGAATGACCTGGTAAGGTCTTCTACGTACAGCTTCGGTCAGCACCCCACCCTCTTCATATCCAACATATCCAGGAGGTGCCCCAATCAGCCGCGCCCCAGCATGTTTTTCCATATATTCCGACATATCGATGCGCAACATGGCATTGGAGTCTTGGAAAAGAAAAGCAGCAAGAGCTTTGGTTAATTCGGTTTTCCCCACACCAGTAGGACCCAAAAACATGAAAGAGCCAAGGGGACGATTGGGATCTTGCAACCCTGCACGCGCGCGGCGTACAGCACGAGAAACAGCTTGAACAGCCTCTCCCTGACCAATCACACGTTTGCTAATTTCATCTTCCATCCGCAACAGCGCCTCCCGTTCTGCCTCCAGCATTCGATCAACAGGAATACCGGTCCAGCGTGAAACAATCCGCGCCACATGTTCAGCAGTAACCGTCTCTTCAACGAGATGATTTTGTTGGTCATCATTTTCCGCGATACTCAATTGTTTTTCGAGTTCAGGAATGACACTATAAGCGAGCTCTCCAGCGCGTTGGAATTGTCCATCACGTTGTGCAATAGCCAAAGCATTACGGGCTTCTTCGAGTTGTTTTTTCAAATCAGCAGCATGCCCTAATTTTTGTTTCTCAGCCTGCCAAGCACTTGTCATCTCAGCGGACTGTTGTTCCAATGTTTTGAGTTCCTCCTGCACATTTTTCAACCGTTCTTTTGCTGTTGGCTCGACATCTGTTTTCAAAGCTTCCCGTTCGATCTTCAACTGTAAAATACGCCGATCAACAGCATCGAGTTCTTCCGGCTTTGAATCGACCTGCATGCGCAAACGCGCCGCCGCTTCATCGATCAGATCAATCGCTTTATCCGGCAAGAAGCGATCCGTAATATAGCGGTTAGACAAACGCGCCGCCGCAATCAAAGCACTATCAGCCAAGCGCACTTTGTGATGTTGTTCATATTTTTCCTTAATACCACGCAAGATAGAAATAGTATCCTCTAAAGAGGGTTCAGGTACAAAGACAGGTTGGAAGCGGCGTGCAAGAGCAGCATCTTTTTCGACATATTTTCGATATTCATCGAGCGTAGTAGCGCCCACACAATGGAGTTCTCCGCGTGCAAGAGCAGGCTTTAACAAGTTAGAAGCATCCATAGGACCATCAGATTTTCCAGCGCCAACAAGATTGTGCAATTCATCAATAAACAAAATGATCTGTCCATTTTCAGCTTGCACCTCTGCCAGCACCGCTTTAAGGCGCTCTTCGAATTCCCCACGATATTTTGCACCAGCGATAAGCGCTCCCATATCCAACGCATGAAGCTGTTTATCCCGCAAAGTTTCAGGTACATCGCCATTAACAATGCGCAATGCCAACCCTTCCACAATAGCTGTTTTCCCCACCCCAGGCTCACCAATCAACACGGGATTATTTTTGGTACGCCGTGAAAGCACCTGAATAGTGCGGCGGATTTCCTCTTCCCGCCCAATCACAGGGTCGAGTTTTCCTTCACGGGCATCTTTTGTGAGATCCCGGGCATATTTTTGCAAGGCATCATATTGTCCTTCAGCATGGGGGCTTGTTGCTGTTTTTCCTTTCCGCAGCGCATTAATTGCCCGATTAAGCGCTTGCGGGGTCAATCCTCCACTTGTTAAAATATCGGCTGTTTTTGCGGTCTTTTCCATGATCAGCGCTTGCAACATGCGCTCCACGGTCACAAACTGATCACCGGCTTTTTTCGCAATATCCTCAGCCAGTGCGAAAACTTTTGCCAATGGCTGCGAAAGATAGAGCTGTCCATTTCCCCCCTGCACTTTAGGCAAAGCATCAAGTGCTTCTTTTAGCGCCTTTTGAATAAGAGTAAGATCACCACCAGCGTTTTGGATAAGCGATGCAGCCAATCCTTGAGAATCGTCTAACAACACTTTCAGGAAATGCTCCGGCATAAACTGCTGATGATCAGAAGCAAGAGCGCTATTTTGTGCTGATTGTAAAAAACCCTGCACGCGTTCGCTATATTTTTCCAAGTTCATTTTTTTTCCTTAAATCTCAAGCCATCACCACACTTTAACCTCTCCAATATTCCACAAAAGAAACATCCAGAAAGGATTTTCCAGCCTCTAAAAAACACCGCGAAAAAAGCAGCAAGAAGAAGAACCATAGTGCTAAAAAGAATATGGGTTTCTACAAGCCTCATAGCAAGAGGGAGAAAAAAAATACGCTATCATTTTAAATAAAAACCGCAACTTTTCTTATACCCCCATCATCACTCCCCCTTTTAAACCATCACCCCTAAATTCCACCATTAAAACTTAAATTTGAACAGCAGAAAAGGAGCATGCAAAAACACTTTAAACAAAGTAGTCTTTACAGCATATAGTTTAGAGTAAACATTAAAGTATTTTCTCTAATTTTACTTAACAAAACATTGAATATGTGCTTTAATACTTATAAAGTTACACTATTTTTATTAAGATAGAGGATTTGAGTATGTACCATACTGTAAAAAAGGTTATTTTAATACTTTTATTCCTTCTAATAAGTAAACCAAGCTATGCCGTTTTTGCCGGCAAAGTTATTACAATAGAGCATGAATGGCTTAAAAATGCATCATTTGATCTATTTGTGTTCACCCAGCAAGTAAATTACGATGGTGGGCCTAACTCCATCTATTTCTGGGGAAATAAATTTGAATTCCAAAATGGAAAAAGTGGACAAATTGGTTTTTTCAACAGGAGCGGCCGTACCATTCATTTTTCTATCTGGAATGCAACGGGATGGAAGGGTAATACATGTAAGCATTTTACTCAGGAAGGTTCAGGAGTACGATGTGAAATTAACTTTCCATGGGAGATGGGACGCAGATATCGATTATATGTTGAAAAAAATGGAAATCTAGTTACAGCGACAGTAGTCGATTTTATAACGGGTAAAAAAGTGAATATTGGGACCATAGAAGTACCAAATACATTTGGACAACTCCGTAAATCTTCAAGTTTTGTTGAAGACCATTCTCGTTGGAAGAGACATCTCTCCTCCTGTTATGATTTAAGTCCGCAAAGTTCGATTTTTTTTGAGCCTCAAGGCATAAAACAAAACAAGCTACACGAAGGGAGTCTGAAAGCTTCTAATCAAGGAAAGTGTCAAGATTCTGACTTCATCCAAACATCATGTACATCCAACTTTTGCATGACAAGTATAAGCGACTTTGGAGGTTTAGCCTCGCCTACTACTAAACCAGAAATACAAATTTCCAATGAGAAAGATCTGTCTGCAGAAACAATTTCTAACGTTTTGAAACAAAAAGAGCTTGTCGTTATTCGTTCAAAAAATCGTTCTTGGGCACCCAATATCTTTTTGCCATCTCCTGATTCATTTAAGTGGAAATCAATCTTTATAGATCATCTAGCGGCTTTCAGTTCTACGCTTCACACCACTCACGGCACACAAAAGATAACCACAGGTCAAAAGATTATGTATATGTCTGATGGAAAAACTTGGAAAATTATGAAAAGAAACTAACTTTTTTCTTCTTGATAAGCCCCTCACTCCCCTTTAAAAATAAATGGGGGTGAGGAAGTTTTTTTCATTTCCCCACCACGGCTCCCTTTCCCAGTTATTTTTTCGAGCCCTGCTCTCATCCCTTTAGCTCACCTCATCATCATACTTTCCAGCGCATTTTCTCCATTCTCACCCCCTTTCAAAACCACAACACCCTTTAATAAAATCCTCACCTCCCTCTTCTATCACCCTCACACCATCCCTTCACGCATCCCTCTGAACTACCCCCGCCTCTTATCCACACCCTCCCCCTTGTCCATAGGCACTCTCCCATTCCACGCACTCCTTTTTCTCTCCCATCACACATTCACGACTTACAGCACTCTTCATTCCAGCTTCCCTCCTCGATTCACAAGCTCTCGTTCTCCCCCCATTTATCTCACCCCATCCATGCAAAAACCCAACGTGCCCCCAAAATTAGCTCACCTCATCATCATACTTTCCAGCGTATTTTCTCCATTCTCACCCCCTTTCAAAACCACAGCACCCTTTAATAAAAGCCTCACCCTCCCTCTTCTATCACCCTCACACCATCCCTTCACGCATCCCTTTAAACTACCCCCACCTCTTATCCACACCCTCCCCCTTGTCCATAGGCACTCTCCCATTCCACGCACTCCTTTTTCTCTCCCATCAAACATTTACGACTTACAGCACTCTTCATTCCAGCTTCCCTCCTCGATTCACAAGCTCGTTCTCTCCCCATTTATCTCACCCCATCCATGCAAAAACCCAACGTGCCCCCAAAACACGCACAATGCATAAATCCATAAATCCTCCTCTTCACTTTAACAGATTCACATTTTTACGCTTTTACATCATTACAGAAAACAGCCAACGAAAGATTCACCCCACGCACTGCTCTGTAAACACTGTTCTGCAAAAATCTGATTTTCTTGTCTATTAGATTCCCCTGCTGATTATTTCATATGGCTATCCCACATATCAAAAAATGCTGTTTCATCAGACAAGACAAATAAGCCCTTCCTCCCAATATTCTCCACATACTCTTCTCCAGAAAATGCATTTAAGACCCCTTTTCATCCCAGCTTTCCCCGCTCCATTCACAAATGCGTCCCCTAGTTTTCTGACCACATTCCACGCCATGGTAAAAGCATACACACAGTACAAATCCTCCGCATTATTTTACGAATATACGTTTTCACGCTTTTACGTTATTACAGAAGTCAGCCAAATAAAATTTCCACATCACCACCCGCGCTGCACTGTAAACACTGTTCTGAAAACGAACCCAGCTTTTTGCCTAGTACCTTACAGTCTCCACCCCCCAAAGACAGCACTTCACCAGGCTCAACAAATCAAGCCCTACCCTGAATATTCAAGCTCTTCACTCCTCCTTCAAATAGCGCCGTTTTACGGTATAACAGAATAGAAAATTTTTCATTTTTCTTGCCAACCTTCTGAAACTGCCTTATGAATAAATATCGTAAGTTTGATCGTCTACGCAGCGATCAACAGGGAACTAAAAGCCCTAAACCCTAACGTACAATTGAGCCCACTTTTGCGAATATCCTTAGAATTCCGAGAGTTTTTGTTATGTCCAGGTGCGTTTCCGCACTAAAAGCAAAAAACTGACTAGAGCTCAGTATTTTGACTCTCGGAATACCAATGCGAGGGCGCTCGCAACCGGAGGGGGGCTTGAAGTGCCAACTAAAAATCCACATTTTATCGACATTTCTGATTAAGCAAAAGACGCGATTTATAATCCATATTTCGCACTTTTTTAAAAAGTACCCAATTTTATAGTCTTTGAGATTATTTTGATTTTTCTTGCCAATCTCCTGAAATTACTTTATCACTTAAAGTGTGTTTTTGATCGTCCACGCAACGATCAAATAGGGAGTTGAAAACCCGAACGCTCAGTACATAAATTTATCCCGCTTTGCGGGTATCCCGGAATTCCGGGAGCTTTTGCTATGTCCAAGTGCGGTAAGCACTAAAAGCAAAAGGCTGACTGAGCTCAGTATTTTCAACCTCCCGGAATACCAATGCGAGGGCGCTCGCAACCGGAGGGGGGCTTGAAGTGCCAACTAAAAATCCACATTTTATCGACATTCTGATAGGCAAAAGAATCCGTCACAGACGCATTTCAATAGGGCTTTCCCAAAAAGAATTAGGAAGCCATTTAGGTGTCAGTTTCCAACAAATCCAAAAATACGAAAAAGGCTTAAATCGTGTAAGCGCCAAATGTTTACTGGAAATCGCTCAAAAACTGGAAGTTCCTATAAGCTTTTTTTATGCAGACATTGCTACAAAAGAAGATATCTCAACAAAAGAAAATACCCCACACCGTGATCAAGAAACATACAGCGAAAAAGAACACACTCTTTTGAAAAATTTTAGAGACCTCCAACCAAAAAAACAAAAAGCAATCTTGTGGTTGATTTCTGATTAAGCAAAAGCACAACAATTACCATACCCCCTGCCTAAAGTTTCCCATACCTGATATCACCATACCTCCAAGAATGATATTTTACGGCATATAAGATAATTCACACTATAGCTCCTCGTTTTCTGTTTCCATTATTGCTTCAAGTCAAGCTGATTAAGGATTGGCAGCTGAGTTTTTAAGTTTGACTATTTGTAGCAAAGCGGAGTTAAACAAAAATGACATTGTCGCTCAAAACCATGCCCCCTATTGCGTTTACGAGACGGTAGAACAGCGTCAAGAAGGCAAAGCCCCGAAAAAAACATATGAGCGTTTAAGTAAAAATCAAAGATTAAACCTATAACGTCAAAAAAGCTGCTCTATGTTGGATTATCTCCACGTCCTCTAAATCTCAGAAAAATGATTTAAAACATTTGTTTTATTGATGAGCCAATCATTGAGATCGAACAATTAACAAAGAACGGTTCAGCAATATCCTGATAGCCAATAAACAGCATAATCCACTCAATCCAGAAAGAAGGAACAATTTTCCAGCCGAAGTGTGACCTAAAACAAACGCTCCAACAAACGGCGCCACCAACATAGCTAAATTTTGTATAGACTGCACCCATCCGGAAGCCAATCCAATCTGTTCATTGAAATTGCTTACCAGATAAACATTAGAAGATATGGAAAAGTAAGCGCTAACCATTCCAATAAGGAAAAAACAGAGCAACAAAGTCTCAATACGGAGTAAATCAAAGTAAAAAAAGCACACTGAGATCATGACAAAACCAATCATTGTTGACATTGCCGGCATTAACAACTCTGATATTTTGCCTGTAAGGGGTTTATACTTTGATTGTTTCACACTCCAAAATCCATAGAGAAAATTACCGATTGCCGAAGCCGATACCAGCATCCCAAGAGCCTGTTTATTCATTTTCATTGCACTAAGAATAACCGGCAACTGATTATTCACCATAAAGATCATGGCAAAATACACAAACATCACCGCCACATAGGCATACCAAGTTGTCCCATAAAGCCTCTGCTTTGATTTTATGGTATTCGCTGTTTTTATCATGAGCGACGAGACAGGTTGTGCACCAAGACAACAAAACACGATAAAGCCTAGCAATGTCAAAAATCCAGAAAACAATAAAGTATAGGTATCTGATAAAAGTACAGACAGAGCACTCCCCAAAGCAGGTCCGATCATCTTTGCCGCGCTATTGATCATGTTAAGCACAGAATAGTAACGAGTCCGTCCGTTTTCAGGCACCGAATTTGCACTGAGAACGGAAATTGCAGGCATGGCTAGACTGTTGAATGTCGCTCGAATAACTGCCAGTATAATAAATCCTTGCAGACTCGTCGCCATCAATAAACCGACAGTACAGAGTGCCCGTAACAGCAGTGACGCCCGCAACCAATGGATCATAGAACGGTGACTTACCAACATTCCAATTGGCTTAGACAGAACGATACCAGGTAATAATGTTGCCGCTCCAATAAAAGCGACATCATATTGATCAGCTTTCCACGTGAACACAGATACGGTCAAAATCACGATATAATCAATCCAACCGCCAAATGACACCACGCCATTACCCAGCAAAAGCACCAACAAGCGATTTTTTACTGCCCCATCTCTTTGCACCAAAACACGCACCCCTTCTTTTTCGTTAGCAATACTGATTAGATGATCAATTTTTCCTCACACCCTAAAGGCACCAACAACTTTCACGCAACAAAGCACTAACAAGCGATTTTTTACTGCCCCGTCTCTTTGCACCAAAACACGCGCCCCTCTTTTTCCTTAGCAATACTGCTTATTTGTTAGCAATACTGCTTAGATGATCAATTTTTCCTCACACCCTAAAGGCACCAACAACTTTCACGCAACAAAGCTCCATCGACCTTCATGCAACAAAGCAATTTATAATTATCCATGGTAAACAAAACCTCTGGAGATAAGTCTTAGATATGTATTAAAACTTCCATCGTTGATTGAACTTAATCTGCGTCTTTGCGAATGACGATAATAAGCAAGCCGTTAATCCAGCTCTTAAATACATTTACGATAATCCCGCGCGCCTCCCCTTCAGTTTCCATACAAAAAACGCTTTAGCGTTCTTTTCTCAAGAGAACTCTTTATTCTTCTTCATCACTTACTTGTGGTGGGGGTGGTAAAATATAAGAGCCTGAAAGCCAACGATTAAGATCAATAGCTCGGCACCGTGTGGAACAAAAAGGATAAGAAGATTTTTGTGACATCTGACCACAAATAGGACAAGGATGCGGAGGACGGGTCTCTTTTTGCAAATTTAGCTCTTTTTGTTCTTGGCACACCTTTGTCATTGGCTTCTTCATTAACTTTTCTTCTGTTGCTTTTTTTTCATTTTTGCTTTTCTCTTTTTGTTGCTTTTCACCTTGCATTGATCTTACCTTAAAGTTTTTCTAATGCGTTTGTTCAGCCCAGTGAGTGAAAAGTGGATAGTGATAAGCGGTCAAGAGATCGGCTGTTTCAGCCAAAGGCAATCCCACAACATTAGAATAAGAACCCGTGATATGGACAACAAAAGCCCCTGCTTTTCCTTGGATAGCGTAGCCACCTGCTTTCCCTTGCCATTCTCCTGAAGCAAGGTAAGCCTTCATCATGGCAGAGGTTAAGCGTCTAAAGCGAACACGACTTTCAACCAATTTTACGGTTATTTTTCCACGTTCATTGAGCGCACAAATGGCACCATAGACCTTATGCGAACGCCCAGAAAGGTATCGTAAACATTCATAAGCCTCATCCTCGCTTTCTGGTTTGGGGAAAATGGTCCGCCCAACAGCCACCACCGTATCAGCCGCCAAGATAATCATTTTCTGTCCAGGTAATTTTTCTTGACCATTCTGCAACTCGTCTTGACCATTCTGACTGTACCAGCGCAAAATTTTTTGGGCTTTCAGTGCTTTTTCTTTTGCCAAACGTTTGGCAAGGTTTGCAGGATGTTCTTTTAATTTTGGCGTTTCATCAATATCGCTTGCATAAACCTGCTGGGGATCAATCCCTATTTGTGCCAAGAGCGCTAAACGCCTTGGCGAAGCGGAGGCAAGCACCAAATGAATTTCTTCTGTAAGAGTATCTGCCAAACGTTTTTCCCCCCACTCTCTTATATTTCTCATTTCCACCCCTTCACAATTGACTTCCCTCTCGCCCCCTTTAGCGCCCCCTTTTAAGCGCCCCTTTAGCCTCCCTTTTAAGCGCTATTGATCTCCTTATCCTTTTTCCGCATCGATTTTACAGTTTTTCAAGGCTCTTCAAACACTCCCCTTTTTTCACTCATGAAAAGCAAACTAAAAAACTGTTAAAAAATAATAGAAATAATATGATAGCTTTTAGAAAAAAGTGCAAGCCACCCACGAGGCTACTTATAGCGATATGTAATACGCCCTTTTGTCAAATCATAAGGTGTCATTTCCACCATGATTTTATCACCGGCCAACACCCGTATACGATTTTTCCGCATTCTACCAGCGGTATGGGCAATAATTTCATGATCATTTTCCAGTTTCACACGAAACATCGCGTTAGGTAAGAGTTCAGTAACGATACCAGAAAATTCTAAAACTTCTTCTTTTGACATAAACAAACATTTCCTTTACAGTGCACATATTTTGTTAAGCTGCGCGTTATTTCCAGCGTTCATATCCTATTTTCTTAAGTTTGTGAATAAAAATTCCACAAAAAGGGAAAGGTTTTTCAAGTTTACTCTCTCATGTTCTCAAAAAACGTCATCCCACACCTTAAGAATCAAAACTTTTTTTCCACCAATTTTACCCGCTAATTTCCTTCAATTTTTATGATGATTTTGGTTTCAGTGTGACAAGAAATTACGCTAATTTTTTCCCCTAAAGCATTTTCCCAACACCTCTGACTAATCCCTCCACAACTTACTCACAATCATCCTCTCTCCAACTTTTCCTCACCTTCCACACTTTAAACATGCGCCCTTCAGATAAACACCACTCCCCCACGCCAGAAGCCCCTCCTTTTCTCAAAAACCTTCTCCATTCTTCACACACCATTCACAACATGCTTCACTGCCCCACACTTCATACTCTACGCATTTCCCATACAGCCTTCCCCATTTTCTCTCTCTTCACACGCTTCCTCTAAGCCACTCTTTCCATTTATGTTGTTCTTCCTACCTTCGAAAACACGATCCCTATACATTGCGTATCATTAACCACAACGCCTCTAACGACATAAAGCCTTTTCCTTTTTTACACATTTCCGTTTTCACGCTTTTACGTATTTACCGAATAAAGCCAAATGAAACTTCCACACCGCACCACTCTATAAACAATAGTATTACCCCAGCTTCTTGCCTAGCCAATCTCCCCAAGCACTTCAGATCACCCCACATTCACGGACTTCAGCCCCCCTCAAATGACACCACTTCATCAAGTACCATAAAAGCAAAGCGCTATCTCCTCACACCATCCTTCACGCATCCCTTCGCACCACCGCCTCTTACCCCCTCTAGTCTGTTCATTCCTATTCCGCCCCCACACTCTCTTCTCCCTTCAATCTCCCGTAGGCTTCATCCCAGCTTACCACTCCATTCACAAAAACTCTTTCCCCCATTTATCTCACCACATTCCATGCCATGCCAAAAGCATACACCCCACATAAAGTCCCAGCTTCCTTTTTTACATATTTCCGTTTTTACGCTTTTACATATTTACAGAATATAGCCAAATGAAACTTCCACACCGCACCACTCTATAAACAATAGTATTACCCCAGCTTCTTGCCTAGCCAATCTCCCCCAAGCACTTCAGATCACCCCTCAAACGAGATTATTTCATCAAACGCGACAAAAAAATCCAGCCTAAAATACTCATCATACACTCTAAAAACACCTTGATAAATTGATATGCCTGATATCACTCCCCCTATAAGCTCCCCTTCTAATCATGATTTCGGAGCCGCGTGAGAGGGACAAAACAAGCCGTTAAGTTCTGGGGGTCAAGGACGCCGTTAGGCGCCATGTAATGGTCTCCTTGACCTTAAGAACCTAGGATTGTTAGTCCCCTCATTAAACGCGGGTCTGATCTCATGATTTTGGTGAGCGTTCCGGAGAGTTTGAGAGGCGGAAAGCCTCTCATTAAAAAATAAAGTTTATAAATAAAAACTATTTTCATTTGCCAATCTTCTGAAATTACTTTATCACTTAAAGTGTAATTTTGATCGTCCACGCAACGATCAACAGGGAACTAAAAGCCCTAAACCCTAGCGTACAATTGAACCCACTCTTGTGGGTATCCCGGAATTCCGGGAGTTTTTGCTATGTCCAGGTGCGTTTCCGCACTAAAAGCAAAAAAGCTGACTAGGGTTCAGTACTTTTAGACTCCCGGAATACCAATGCGAGGGCGCTCGCAACCGGAGGGGGGCTTGAAGTGCCAACTAAAAATCCAAATTTTATCGACATTTTGATAGGCAAAAGAATCCGCCACAGACGCATTTCAATGAGCCTTTCCCAAAAAGAATTAGGAAGCCATTTAGGTGTCAGTTTCCAACAAATCCAAAAATATGAAAAAGGCTTCAATCGTGTAAGCGCAGGGTGTTTACTCAAAATCGCCCAAAAACTGGATGTTCCCATAAGCTTTTTTTATGCAGATATTGCCACAAAAGAAAATCTTTCAACACATACCGCACACTATGATCAAGAAACATACAGCGAAAAAGAACATTCCCTTTTGAAAAATTTTAGAGAGCTCCAGCCGAAAAAACAAAAAGCAATCTTATGGTTGATTTCTGATTAAGCAAAAGAGCACACAAAGCATAAATCCTCCGCATCATTTTACGGATATACGTTTTTATTTTACGGATCAACGGTTTGATGCTTCTCCACATTTACAGAAAGCAGCCAAATGAAACTTTCAAATTCCCCCCCGCACCACTTTGTAAACATAGGTTTGTCAACAATACAGCTTCTTACTCTAGCCAATTCCCCTGCTGATTTCAGATCACGACACCACAAAGGATAATGTTGCATCAAACGCGACAGATACGTCCTATTTTAAAATATTCTTGCCCCTTCACCACCCTAAAGTAAGATCACGCAAAGCACCGGTCAATCCCACTTCAAAAACAACTTTCCCCACACCCTCTCTCCTCTCTCCTCAACACCCCCACCTCTTCATCCAAGCTTCCCCCCTTCATAAAACTCTTCATCCCCACACCCCAATCTTCTCTCCACATTCCATGCCATGATAAAATCATACACCACGCATAAAGTCCCAGCTTCCTTTTTTGCACATTTCCGTTTTTACGCTTTTACATATTTACAGAAAGCAGAAAATCTGTAAAAAATGCATTACACAATAACGTTTTCAACAACTGTCATTAAAATCTCACCTCCCTTTTCATCTAACTCCCCCTATTTTCACTTAAATCATAGATATAAACCGCCCTATTATTGTATTGAGCAGCATAAAATTTTTCGAAAAATTCTAGCGATCAAAAGAGTGCATAAGAAGCATTTTACGACTTTTAAAAGAATTTTTATTTACACCCAGTGCTTTTTTGTAACGTAGAAGAGCACATTTAATTAATTGACTATAAGAAAGTTTGAAATGAGAGAAGCTTTTCGTTTTTCTCGTTCAACATCCACAACGATAACTCCTTCTTATAAATCAATTTTTTTCGTAATACAAAACGCACCAAAAGGAATAGGCTTATGTTGCATATTCACGCGCTTGTTTTAAAGAAAGATCTCTCAACGCTCCATCACACCCATTTTGCAAAACGCTACCCGTAAAGGAATGGTAAAGCTCCCATGAAGTGTATAAAATCCATTCAGCCCCCCTTATCTTTACGCTTATGGAAAAACAAGTTTACGCTTATAGAAGAACAAGCCGGCATCATCACAAAAACTCTGCCAGCTCCCAATGTTGCAGACAGCCTTCGGTTCAAGAGACACTTCATTAAAGGCATGCCTTTCTTGTACAGTTTTGACCCACATGCACGCCCCACCACTTATGATGTATAAGCCAAGTAATTTTAATTGATTTAATATGAGAGAACTGGTGATGAAAAATTTTATTATATTCAGCAACGCGCTTCACGGTAAAAAAATGGTTATTTATTATTATAAATCAATATATTAATAAAGAAGAGAGTCATCATCAAGACGCTTACCTTTTTCTAAAAAAGGCTTCACACTGAAAGAAAACATCTAAAACTTAGATAAAAAAAAAGGTTTGCCTCTAATAAACAAACCTCTGCAGAAAATTATTCACATAACTTTCAAAATTTTAAATTAATCCCTCTAGAAGCAATAAAAACGCTTTAGAAGCACCAAAATGAATACAAAGATCAATTTAACACAATGTTAAGAAAAATCAAGAACAAAAAATTTTTATCGTTAATGCACCTTTAAAAAACGAGGCTTCTTAACCTACGCGGCTCAAAAGTCCGGGGCTTCTCTACAAACGCCTCCAAGCCAATCAATCCCTTCATCTCTCTCAAAAGACAGCATAAAAGGTTCACAATACAAGTCTTCGCTAAAAAAATATCAATCGCCAGCGCTCATAAAAGCCAGCGTTGGTATAAAAGATCAGATTATCGAACAATCTTGCTAAAATGTCTTCCCAATAAATAAAAAAGAAGCGGTTTCTTAAATATTTCCGCCTCTTTAACAATAAAAATTATGATGAGGGATTATTAAAAAATTTCAAGACTGTGAAGGGAACCAATTTGATAACAATTCATACCTTACAGGATCATCGGCACACTGCCCACCACCACATTCCAGTATGGTAGAAATCAAATTTGCCGCAATCAAAAACACAAATAAGAAACTTGCCGCTTTACTCAAGACTGGAAAAGGAGAAAATTCTTTGAACTTGTGTGCCAACTCGCCTAAAATCATGACAAATGAGACAGCAAAGATACAAAGGACAGAAATAATGAAAGCCCAAGTATAAAAATGCAATCCAAAGAACGTTGAACCATATCCTAAATCATCGGGTGTGATATGCAAAAACACTTGCCGTGCTGCCACAGCACTGGTTACCATACAACCAAGAATAACCATACCATAATGGGTATTTTTCACCTTATGGTGAATATTGAGTAAGAACCCACAACCTGCCAGCATCAATCCAACGCGCTGCAGCAAACAAAGGGGACAAGGTAACTCAAACTTTACCAATTGATAATAAAAAGCCACCACCAAGACAATAGATAACCCAAAGAGTCCTAGCGTATTCATAAAGATGACGAAGTGAGGATTTTTTTGTTCAACATGTTCCATGGCTATTCTCTCAAAAAGATAAATTTAAAGTAGAAGTTGCGTGATGATTGAAAGTGAGAAGAATGACAACGAATAAAATTGCCCACAAAGCATAACTTATATTTTTTTTACCACACATAGTCGTTACTGCAGTACCTAAAGCGATTAAAAATGGAAGAAACATAGCTTTTAAATCTCCTTTACATCCGTTGTTTAACTCTTATTTATTTCAGCGTTCACCATATTACAAAATTGGGCAAAAAAGAGACCATGGATTTATTATTCACAATTCGTCACTCGCGATTGATATTGCCATTATATTTAAGTGAAAAAACGATATAATCGCTCAGAAGCACATCTCAACAAAAGCGTTAAAAGCACAAAAGCGTTGATTATTCGCTTCCCCTTATATCTGCCATTGTTAAAGATATATCGACAATTATAAAGATTATATCCCCTATAAAGATTATATCCCCCACTCACAAAAGAATCACTTGAACAACAAAATAAATAGGCTTTGAAATCGAGAGATATACATCTCTTTTTTTCTCAAAAGAATATCCTCATTTTGCAACACATTTTTGACATAAAAATCTCTTTTTCTCATAAGCAATGTTTCAAATTGCAACAGATTTTATATCATATGGTGATCTTGTTTATTTTAGCAAATAAAAAATAAGACATTTTTTTAAAAAAAACTTATAATCAATGGCTTTTCCCCAATACATTTTTCCCTCTTATCTTAAATAAAAGACAATACCGCAAGCTCAACAGCCTCATGGGTCCCACGCCACCCCGTGACATTGCCCTCCCCCCTCACAAGAAGTGCTTCATGCCTTCAATACTTTAGTTTTTCATCTCTCGAGATCCCCTTTAAATTTTTAGCTTTCCGCCTTATTTGAAAAATAACTGTTTCTCTGTCATCAATTGGCTTTGCAAAAAGAATATAAAACTTTAAAAAAATAATGATAAAGAATCGCATTGAACCTTTGAAAAGGATAGAGAATGATGAAAAAATCATGTGATGTGGCGATTTTAATGGGGAGCCAATCGGATTGGCAAACGATGTGCCATAGTGCAGATATTTTGACGAATCTTGGTATTTCTCATAGTTCGCATATTGTCTCAGCACACCGAACTCCTGAACGCCTTTATCAATTTGCCAAAGAAGCAAAAGAAGCAGGGTTTAAAGTTTTAATTGCCGGTGCGGGGGGGGCAGCGCATCTTCCAGGTATGTTAGCAGCCCTTACTCCTCTTCCTGTTTTTGGCGTTCCAGTGCATTCTCACTCTCTTTCTGGTCAAGATTCTTTGCTTTCAATCGTACAAATGCCAGCAGGGATACCCGTCGGCACATTAGCAATTGGCAAAGCAGGCGCAATTAATGCAGCCCTTTTAGCCGCAGCCGTTATGGCCGTTTATGACCATGATCTCGCCCAACGATTAGAAGATTGGCGTCAACAACAAACAGCCAATGTCGCCCAAACGCCTGTAACGGAGGTTTAAAATGGCACCGTTTTCCACCCCCCCCTCATCCAACGCCACCCCCTCCAACACCACTCCCTCCAACACCACTCCCTCCAACACCACCTTAGCCAACACCACCTCGTCCAACACCACTCCCTTCACCATGTTACCTCCAGGCAGCGTCATTGGTTTAATCGGGGGGGGACAATTAGCGCGGATGCTCGCCATAGCGGCCGCAGAATTAGGATTTCGAACCGTTATTTTTTGCCCTGAAGCCGATTGCCCAGCCGCTCAAACAGCAAACAACCATATTGTTTCCTCCTATGACGATATATCAGCTTTAGATCATTTTATTTCTCAGTGTGATGTTGTCAGCTATGAATTTGAAAATCTTTCGCTTCAAACGGTTCAATATGTAGAAAAGAGTAAGCCTGTTTATCCTTCTTCCAAAGCATTAGAGATCACGCAAGATCGACTTTTTGAGAAGCAATTTTTGCGTGATCAAGGGATTGGCACCGCGTTATGGCACGCTGTTGACAATTCTTCTTCTCTTCTTTCCGCTCTTGATACCTTAGGCGGACGTGGTCTTTTAAAGACGCGTCGTTTTGGTTATGACGGAAAAAACCAGATCAAGCTTGATCACCCAGATGAACAAACCCTTGACGAAGCCTTAAGGACTTTTCAGGAACAGCCTTGTATTTTAGAAGAAATAGTCCCTTTTTTATCGGAAATTTCGGTTCTTTCGGCACGTACAAAACAAGGAGAACATATTTTTTATGACTGCCCTGAAAATCAACACAAAAATGGTATTCTTCATAAGTCCTTTGTTCCATCACATATTCCACTTGACGTGCAAAAAGCAGCTCAAGAAATCAGTGTAACAGTCATGGATGCCCTCGATTATGTTGGTGTTCTTTGTATTGAACTTTTTGTCTTAACGAATGGTCATCTTTTAGTGAATGAATTAGCACCGCGTGTCCATAATTCTGGTCATTGGACACAAAAGGCATGCATAACTTCACAATTTGAACAGCATATCCGTGCTATTTGCGGACTTCCCTTAGGCAGTCCCTATCGCCATAGCGATTGCCAAATGACCAATCTTCTTGGTAACAATTTTAGCACGTTAAAATATTTTCTGAAGCAAGAGCGCACCTCGATCCATTTATATGGCAAAAGCACTGTTCACCCCAACCGCAAAATGGGGCATATCATCCAATTACTGGGACCAGCCAACAAATCTTAAGCCCACATATATACAAATACTTTTTCACACTTTTCCCCTAAATGAACTGAAAAAACAACCTCTCCCCCCACACCGATATCCATCGGCTTCAAAAGCGCCCCTAACCTTTTAATTCTCCCCTGAAAGGGCGTGAAGCCCTCCTACAAGCTCCTTCTCTCTTAAAAACATCACCTCTTCCCCCTCCAAACCGCTTCATCCTACACGAACATCTCATCCGCCCTCAAAAACAAAGCTTCACTCCACACCAATATCCAAGCAGCACAACAAGCGCTCCCAACCCTTCAACTCCACCCCCTAGCTCTTCTCCCCTTCCTTTTCTCAAAAATATCCCCCAGCTAAAAATAATCCACCAGCCCCCAACTTCACTACCCCTCCACCTCCCACAGCATAAATATTCCCCTATAACATACGCAGCCCCTTCATTTTTCTTTTAATGCCAATCTTTAAGCCTTTTAATTCCAACCTTTAGAGGATAAACTTACCTCTTGCGGCCTATAGAGAGCATTCTAACAATGCGTTCTCATTGCCTCTAGTCTCCCTTCTTGTGTTCATTCTTTCACAAAAGTGCCAAGCGCCGCTCCGCACCACGCCTTGAGTTTCATGTCAAAGATATAATTACAGTACTAAGCTTATCCATCATAGAAATATCCTCTCTCCCCTCATAAGGCGATATTACCTGTGTTGTATTTTCTAGAGCTTGAAGCGTCTCTCCTTATTTCATTTCGCAATAAAGCTTAAAATAGCAGATAAACATACAACTACACACCGAAAGAAAACCGTAAATTTAGCTTACACTCTAAAACAACAACCGTTTTAAATATCACTCACTTTAATATCTGTAATATTTGTCACCTTCGTTATGTCTATCGCCTTCGTTCTTTCCCCTATAAAATTACGTTATTCAAATTTGAGCGCCTAACCGCACTCAAGGACGAAGATTCCTGTGCCGATCTATCAACAATCAAGCTTTTCTTAAGTAAATTCAACCGGCTAAACACTTCAATATTAAATGCCTCTTCGCCTGTAGTTTAGTGATAAAATATAATTGTACTCACAAAACGAATCTTTTATACAGCGGCACGAAAAATTGTACATGCCTCATAATAATAAAGGGAAGATGCGCTACAGACGTAGCAAGTCATTCGTATTATCATTTTAACAACTACAGAAATCTTTTTTCATTTCATAAACATAGTCTGAGAAACTGAGTTATTCGCTTTATCAAAAGACAAAACCCTCAAGAAACAAACGAATATCAACATGACAAAACCAAACCTATCAAATGCATCACCAAAAGAACAAAATGATACATCTTCTCAATGGGACTTAGTCCTCGATATCCAAAAAGAAGTTAAGGAAACATTAAAGGCTGGTGTTGTTTCACTGAGAGAGTTTATATTCATAATTTTTATAAGCATCTGTTTATACATTTTCCTCTCAATATTAGGCAGTGCGGATAAACCTCAGATGAATGTAGCAACTGCAATCGGGCTGATATGCGCATTAATTCTGTACGGTTCGATACCAATCTCTTTGGTGCTACGGATCATAGTAAAGAAGAAACTGAAAAAAGTAATGAAACAACTAGACGAAGCGGTTGCTAATCAAAATACAATAAGGAGAGAAAATGACTGAAGCTATAATATTAGGGCGCATTCTAGGGATCCTTGGCGGTTGTGCAATAATAACATTATCCGTTTGGCTTGTTTATTCTACCATTAAATATCGAAAACTGTACCGTAAAGCGCTTACAGGACTAAACTTAGCAATTCAAAAATGTAATAAAGAAATTAATAAATAAAAAAAGTCGTGAAAAACGTGGTATTAAAATACCATAATCCTTATTTTCATATTTCTAGACGTATTTAATGTGATTACCAGTTATTGATGACCCATATTGAGGGTATGAGATTTTTCATAAGGGGACGTTTGAAACTATCGGCATGATATTATGTGCGTATAGCCAATACAAGAAACAATTCCAACGGCGTCCCCTCTTCCCCACTTCAAGCATTTCAGCCGGCGCACGCACCTGACAGGGCTTCACAAGCCCGCAACAAACAAGCCTCTTGCGTTTTAAGAAGTCCCCCTTTGCCCTTAACGACAAAAACCCACACCACTTCAACAATCCAACGGCGTCCCCTCTTCCCCCCACTTCAAGCATTTCAGCCGGCGCATGCACCTGATAGGGCTTCACGAGCCCCCACAAACAAGCCCCTTACGTTTTAAGAAGCCACACCTTGCCCTTAACGACAAAAACCCACACCACTTCAACAATCCAACGGCGTCCCCTCTTCCCCCCACTTCAAGCATTTCA
>NZ_JBHIPD010000008.1:62744-77533 GCF_042195865.1 Bartonella sp. AP36NXGY
GCCGGCGCATGCACCTGATAGGGCTTCACGAGCCCCCACAAACAAGCCTCTTGCGTTTTAAGAAGCCACCTTGCCCTTAACGACAAAAACCACACCAAATCAACAATCCAACGGCTCAACAGCGCTCCTGTTCTTGCAACACTCCCTAACAGAGCTTATTTGTTTAAAGCTGACAAGGCTTTTACTTTTTTCCACTCTTTGTGCTTTTTTGTGTCCTTTTTTTACGAGAAAATTTTTACCTTCAAGGCCAACCCTTAACACACCCTAAGGAATTTGTAAGGGATATACCCTTGACAAGAATAAGACTTCTTGTTAAATCTCTCCTACTTTTTTGCAATTTTCACTTATCGTTGTGCTAATGAAGTGGTTAATGCGTACCTTAAGAGTGCGCTTTTCTTTTTGTGATCACAGTGAAAAAGTGTATCGTGTGATGTTATCATGGAAGTACGATATCGCAATGCAATGCTCATAGAGTAAGCAGTCTATTGGGGTTGTAATATTGTATTTTCGTGTTTTAATATTGTATTATAGTATTGTGTTACGTAAACTATTTAAACGGTGAATATGATGAAAATTAAAAATTCGCTTAAAGCACTAAAAGAGCGCCACCGTAACAATCGTTTGGTGCGTCGTAAGGGTCGTGTTTATATTCTTAATAAAACGAACCCACGTTTTAGAGCACGTCAGGGCTAATTCTTTTAGGACTAATTTCTTTAGGATCAATGTTTTTATGCCTACTTTAATTGTAGGCTTAAAAAAATTTTATTGCGTTTTTTTGGTTATAAGTCCGTTGATTACAAGTCTAGTATTTGATAATATTTGGTGATTTATCTTTTGGGGGCTTGTTTTTATGGATTCTTCTATTTTTTTAAAAGCCTTTCGATTTTTTCAGCTGCGTTTTTTCTGTATTTTTCAGCGCGCGTTTTTTCTTTTTTTTGTTGGCGTTTTTTGTTTTGTTCCCTCGAGCTATGGGCAAAATCCTCCTTCTCTTCCTGAAGATCGGCCTTCTCCACAATCGCTTTTACCGTTAGATGATCTTATTCCCAATTCTCCTCCCCCTTCCTCAACACCCTCCGATTCTGATTCCTCGGCGGTTATTCTTGAAGATCTTGACAAAGAGCAGCTTTCCCATGTTGACAGAGTTAAGCAACGCAAAGAAGCAGAAATTTCACGTTTACTCAAAGAGTTGAAATATTGTGCTGATGTTGCTAAAGCGAAAAAGATCAGTCAACAACTTCAACATTTATGGTCCCAATCGGGGAGTGAGACGATTGATCTTTTAATGTCATGGGCTGAAAATGCACTCAACAGCGACGATTATGGACTTGCGCTTGATTATATTGACAATGCTCTTGCACTTTTACCTACTCATTCTGAAGCTTGGGTAAGGCGTGCTTGGATTCACATTCAACTGAACGATTTCAAACTTGCCCTGCTTGATCTCAACCATGCTCTTGAACTTGAGCCGCGCAATTATAGTGCTTTTTTTGAACTTGGCGTTGTCATGGAAGCAACGGAGCGTCCCAAACTTGCTCTTAAAGCTTATGAAACAGCATTGGATTACTATCCACAAATGCGCAGGATTCAAAAGCGCGTGCAAGCTCTGTTAGACGAACAATCACCCCAAGCTCTTTAAAACCATTCAAGAACAAGACACTTTACGACATCCTTTCAAATCTATATAAGACGCAAGCCGGCTTCACATTCCACTCAATAAACTGCCCCTGCTTATAACCACACATCCCCCCACACAATTCACAGTGCCTTTTTTGAAACTTAGCCATTACCATGGAAGCAACAGAGCGTTCAAAACTTGGCTCTTAAGATTGATGAAACAGCATTGGATTACACTCCACAAATGCGCAGGATTCAAAAGCGCGTGCAAGCTCTGCTAGAAGAACAAACACCGCAAGCTCTTTGAAACCATTCAAGAACAAGACGCTTTACGGCATCTTTTCAAACCTAGATAAGACGGCAAAAACCTGTTTCACATTCCACTCAATAAACTGCCCCTGCTTATAACCACACCATCACCCCCCACACAATTCACAGTGCCTTTTTTTGAATTTGGACCTTTTTTGTATTGCAGGCATCTTCCAAACACTGCCAATATACTCCCTACAGAATTTCTTCTCATAGCAAGCATACGGGCTTCACGCCTAAGTCCTCTTCACACCGTTTCTTCTTTTCACACCTTCCATCATGGATAAAAAAAAAATTGTAAACACGATCCTCAAAAAATACTTTTTGAAAAAAGCTTAAAACATCGCTTAGCGCCTCTAATAAACTATCACCGTCTGTTTTTTATTTATGAGCTTCAACCATAGCAGCACATACCGTATCGGCTCTCCTCCACCCCTCAAAGTTGATAAAACAGCCCTGAAATATGGCTTCACAAAGCAAAAACTTCAAAGGTGCAACACCAATTCAACCAACATCCTTGAAATAAGAAATATTCCTTTCAAAACTCCTCCAAGCATTACCCCCGAAACATAAAAATCAAGCATTGTCGCAAAAGAGCTAATCAAGCCATTGCCAATAAACCGTTCTACGTCACTCAATCACCCACCCCCACTCATATTTTTTGCTTTTTTACTTTGAATAAGCCATCCATCATACAGCCATTTCGAGCAACCACCGACAATATCATCAATCTCTCCTGAAATACTTTATGAAAAAGAAGAGAGCGAGGTTATTTTATCTCTAGCAGAAGCTCTGAAATTGTTTTATATTAAGGAGGGTGTTCTGCGCTTCTCGACAGGAAATAACGTATTCCTGAGACCTTAATGATCTCCAAGGGAGCTGTCCCTGATCAAGCCCGTGGGCTTTTTCATATGGCGCCCACCTATTTGTATAGGTTCCCGGGATCAGCTTTTTCCATCGGCTGTTGTGGATCACCCTTTATTTATATAACTTTTTTACATCAAATTTTTCCAGCTAAAATTGAGAGCGTCCTTTTACATAAGACCAATGACGATACTCTCTTTTCAAGAAATAAAAATTACGATAGGCTTTATTTTATAAAACAGACAGCATTGACAAAATAATCCCCTCTGTGAATCTGCTTCACCCCTTCGCACGCAAGCAACGCAAAAGCGGCTTGTTGCACCAAGATACCCCCTAAAGAGCACACACTTTTTTTCATGCTTTTTTTTCATGAGCACAGCTCTTGTCCATACAGAGATTTACAAAACGCCAACAATGGATAAAATACCAGCATCTTATAAAACAATTGACGAGACAATGACAAATAATCCCCTCTATGAATCTGCTTCATCCCTTCGCACACAGCAACGCAAAAGCGGCTTGTCGCACCAAAATACCCCCTAAAGAGCACACACTTTTTTTCATGCTTTTTTTTTCATGAGCACAGCTCTTGTCCATACAGAGATTTACAAAACGCCAACAATGGATAAAATACCAGCATCTTATAAAACAATTGACGAGACAATGACAAATAATCCCCTCTATGAATCTGCTTCATCCCTTCGCACACAGCAACGCAAAAGCGGTTTATCGCGTCGTGATGCTCTTTTAACAGAAGAGCGTGCACTCTTTTCGCAGCGTGCTTGTTGCCACTTTATTGAATACCTTGAAAAGAAGGGAACCGATTTTTCACGCCTCATTTTAGCAGGCTATTGGCCCATTAAATCGGAAATTGACCCGCGTCCTTTACTGGATGCTGTAGCGTTACGCGGTGGGCATTTAGCCTTACCAGCAGTTCTTGATTCCACCACCATGATTTTCCGTGCATTTTTGCCCAGCACAATTTTAGAGCCCATGCGTTTTGGCACCTTTGGTCCGGGTGCAGACAATGACGTTGTTGCCCCCAATAATATTATTGTTCCGCTTTCTGCATTTGATCGTCAATGTCACCGTCTTGGCTATGGAGGAGGATACTATGACCGTGCTGTTGAAGCTCTTGAAAAACAAGGGCATCAAATGATATTATGGGGCATAGGGTTTTCATGTCAGGAGGTTTCCTCTATTCCCGCAGCAGAACATGATCTACAGGTACAAGGAATTTTTACAGAAAAAGGTTTCTTAAAATGTTAAAATGTGATTAAAGCGCCTATGCGTTTTTTATTTTTAGGTGACATTGTTGGTAGCACAGGCTGTAAAGCTGTTTTTGAATACCTTCCTCAACTGATTGAGAAATGGCAGCTTGATTTTGTTGTGGTAAATGGTGAAAATGCCTCTGGTGGTTTTGGTCTCACACAAGAAACGTATCAAGATCTTTTGATAACCGGTGTTGATGTTGTCACCACAGGTAATCATGCTTTTTCTCACAAAGAAGCATTGCAGTATGCCCATGAGAGTGATCGTTTTTTACGCCCTGCCAATTTTTCGAAAGAAACTCCTGGAAAAGGTTCTGGTGTTTTTACGGCAAAAAATGGCGCCCGTGTTCTTGTCGCCAATCTGTTGGGCAACGTTTTTATGCCGTGTAAAGTAGAAGATCCATTTGAAACAGCGGAAAATATTCTGCTTGCCTGTTCGTTGATGGAGCAAGCCGATACGATTATTTTTGACTTTCACGCAGAAACGACAAGCGAGAAGCAATGTTTTGGCCATTTTCTTGATGGTCGTGTGAGTGTTATCGTTGGCACCCATACGCATATTCCCACGGCTGACGCGCAGATCTTAGAAGGTGGGAGCGCCTATTTAACAGATGCAGGCATGTGTGGAGATTATAACTCCTCTCTTGGAATGGATAAAGAAGAACCCTTACACCGTTTTCTTTATAAGACGAAGCAAGATCGTTTTGAACCGGCGTGTGGTCCTGCCACCCTTTGTGGTTTAGCGGTTGAGATTTCAGATCGCACCGGTTTAGCAGAAAAGGTCTCGGCAGTACGGATTGGTCCTCATTTAAAGCCTGAAGTTCCGGATTTTTGGTAGCTTCTTTTAAGCCGCCCCTTTGATGATCGCTCTCCACTGTGCGCCCTTTGGATGATTGCTCTCCAAGATTTTCTTTTGAGAACTCTATTTGACAAGACGACTTTTCCAGCCCTTCCCAAATCCCTACTAAAAACACCCCACCCTCCAATTTGCCTAATACAGCAACTTTTCTAGCACAAATAAGTCACTCTTTTAAAAAAAATAAAGGATAAAGGATAAAATTTTTCGTGATTTTTAAAACGATGAGAAGGAGGTTTTATTTGGACATTTCTGCGGGGGGGGGGGAGGAGAAATGCTAACCCCCTTCTCTAGAAAAAGCTTTATATAATAATTTATTATTTAGCAAGAGCCTCTTTAATCTTTTTTTGATTCTAACGAAAATTTAATCTTAAAATTGCTTTCTGCTTTTTAGGTTTGAGCTCTCTAAAACTTTTCAAAAGAATGTGCTCTTCTTTACTTGCGATCCCTTCATCACAGCAATACAAGGCATTTTCTTTTGTTGAGAGATCGGAGTAGAAAAAAGAAATGGGAACATTGAGAATATCAGCAATTTCCTGTAAACGCCCCGCTCCTATACGATTAGAGCCTTTTTCATATTTTTGGATTTGTTGAAAAGTCACACCTAACTGGCTACCTAATTTCTTTTGCGACATTCCCAGCATTGCTCTTTTAAAGCGAATTTTTCTGCCTATCGAAATATCGTTAAAGTGTGGATTTTTAGTTTGCACGTCAAGCTCCCCTGCCGGTTGCGAGCGCCTCTTATGCGTATTCCGGGAGTCAAAAACACTGAGTTCAGTCAGCTTTTTTGCTTTTAGTGCTCATCGCACCTGGACATAGCAAAAACTCCCAGAATCTCGCGATACTTATAAAGCAGGCCAATGTTTCATCTTGGATTTTCAGGCTTTGGGTTTCACCATTCAACCACACTGTACGACGAGAACCCTGGTGCTTGTTCATAAAATAATTTCTGGAGACCAGCAATAAAATTTAAAACAGTGTTTTTATCTCATGAGACAATCAAACACAAAATTGCTTTCTGTTTTTGAGGTTTGAGCTCTCTAAAACTTTTCAAAAGGATGTGCTCTTCTTTACTTGCGATCCCTTCATCACAGCAATACAAGGCATTTTCTTTTGTCGAGAGATCCGTATAGAAAAAAGAAATGGGAACATTAAGAATATCGGCAATTTCTTGTAAACGCCCAGCTCCTATACGATTAGAGCCTTTTTCATATTTTTGGATTTGTTGAAAAGTCACACCTAACTGGCTACCTAATTTCTTTTGCGACATTCCCAGCATTGTTCTTTTAAAGCGAATTTTTCTGCCTATCGAAATATCGTTAAAGTGTGGATTTTTAGCTTTCACTTCAAGCTCCCCTGCCGGTTGCGAGCGCCCTCGCATTGGTATTCCGGGAGTCTGAAAGTACTGAGTTCAGTCAGCTTTTTTTGCTTTTAGTGCTCATCGCACCTGGACATGGCAAAAACTCCCGGAATCCCGGGATACCTACAAAAGTAGGCTAATCTTATGTACTGAACTTTAGGGCTTTCAGACCCTACTGATCGCTGCGTAGACGACCAAAGTTACCCTTTAAGGTATAAAGCAATTTCAGGAAATTAGCAATAAAATTTAAAAACAGTCTTTATTTTATGAGCTCCACCCCCGCCTCTCAAACTTTTATGCCCGCTCGTAAAAACTCCAAAACCATGAAATAAAACCCACGTTTATTGAGAGGACTAATAACCCTTTATTTTTGAGATCAAGCCTCCCAAAAGCACACCTAACAACATATCACCCCCTCCCAAAGCCATTTTTGAGAGACATCTTACAGATTTACACTGTGATACGTTGGATTTTTGCGCCACAACGAGCCGATTTTTCTTCTAATCTCTCAAATCCACGATCAAGATGATAAACACGATTGACGATTGTTTCTCCCTTTGCTACCAATGTAACAAGAGTAAGAGGGCTGCAATCACAAGAGAAACAACAAGCACGCAAATCCGTCGCCATGACAGGAGCCCCCCTTGCAAATTCTCTGTTCCATGAGATAGTTGCCCTCTCGCCCATCAAGCTTTATTTGCGCCCTCAAGCGATTGAGTTCTTGAACATGCATAAAACGATCTTCGAAAACCGTCTCTGTAATATGCGCGATTCCTTCAGCCCGTGTCATGCACCCCGCGTCATGAGCGCCATGAACGAAACTTAGACAATAATCACGAGCCTCCTCAAGAGTGAGAGAAGCAAAACTTTACACGAAAGAAAAACCATTCCGAAAAGAAAACAGCAGCCACAAAAGCCATACCCTTGAAAGATGGAGATTTGAAAGAACTATTGAGAAAATCATCAAGAATGTACGGCTCCAAAATTCCACAAGCAAGAGAGTAAACCATTAAAAATGCACCAGCCAAGCCCAGCGCCCCAAGCCCAGCCCCTCCCAACAAGCAAACATTGTGTTAAAACGCCCCCAAGCAATCGCCCCCCCCCTCAACCACAGCGCAAAGCATTCAGCATATCTTTGAAAGCTTTACACTGTGATGCGTTGGATTTTTGCACCACAACGAGCCAATTTTTCTTCTAATCTCTCAAATCCACGATCAAGATGATAAACACGATTGACGATTGTTTCTCCCTTTGCTGCCAATGCTGCAATCACAAGAGAAACAGAAGCACGCAAATCCGTCGCCATGACAGGAGCCCCTTGCAAATTCTCTGTTCCATAGACAGTTGCCGTCTGCCCATCAAGCTTTATCTGTGCTCCTAAGCGATTGAGTTCTTGAACATGCATAAAACGATTTTCGAAAACCGTCTCTGTAATATGCGCGATTCCTTCAGCCCGTGTCATGAGCGCCATGAATTGCGCTTGGAGATCAGTTGGAAAAGCAGGATAAGGTCCTGTTTTAATATCAACGGGCATAATTTTGGTGTTCTTTGGATTTCGCTTAATATGAATTCCTTGAGGTTCTATTTGAATCTCGAGTCCTGTTTTTTGGAGCACCTTAAGCACTTTTGTGAGATGATTAGGATTTGCATTTTTAAGAAAGACATCTCCTCCCGTCATAGCAACAGCCATTGCATATGTTCCCGCTTCGATTCGATCAGCAATAACGCGTACTCTAGCACCGTTGAGTTTTTTAACCCCTTCAATTGTAAGCGTTGTTGTTCCTTCACCGGTTATTTGAGCCCCCATAGCATTCAGAGTTCGAATAAGGTTTGTCACTTCTGGCTCACAAGCTGCATTCTCAAGAGTGGTTGTTCCCTTTGCCATTGTCGCCGCCATCAGCAGCACATGGGTTCCACCAACAGTGACTTTAGGGAAACGATAGTGAGCACCTTTTAACCCCTTTAGCGCTTTTGCATGAACATATCCATTTTCGATCGTAATCTGTGCGCCTAAAGTTTTAAGTCCCTCAAGGATAAAATCGACAGGTCTTGTTCCAATAGCGCATCCTCCAGGAAGCGAAACATAAGCCTCTGCGCATCGTGCAAGCAGAGGTCCGATAACCCAAAAGCTTGCACGCATTTTTTTCACCAGTTCATATGGTGCCCGTGTTGTGGCTATTTTTTGCGCCGTAAAATGAATTGTTCTTGAATTCACACATTCATCGTTAAACTCTTGTCCATCAACGGCATATCCAACACCATGATTATTGAGAATACGAATAAGCAATTCAACATCGGCCAGATGCGGAATATTTTCTAAAGTGAGCGTTTCTTCTGTAAGCAGCGCCGCAATCATAAGAGGCAATGCAGCATTTTTTGCCCCAGATATAGGAATTGTTCCTTGAAGTTTTTTTCCCCCAACAATTTGAATAGAATCCATCGTGTTTTCCCTCTTTTCCTTTGTGCCTGCCCTTCCAAAGGATTATCCCCCTTCGGGAAGTTATGCTTTATTAATCGTTTTAGAACGCATTCTAACTATGAGAACAAATTATTGAGAAGTTTGGTTGCAAAAATTTACTAAAAAACATTTTTTTGCATTTTAGAGCTTTTTGCATTTTAGAGCTCTGGTTGTGCTCTTTTTCGGCTTTGCTCTTTTCGACGTTTCAGGTTTTGACGCAATTGTTGTGCCAATCTTTCTTGACGTCGTTTTGCTTTTTCATCTTGATGATTAATTTCATTTTGTTTTTGTTTTTGATGCATTTGTGTCATTGCGCAACCTTTTAAACAGTGTTGAGCTTCTATCCAAGCAACTCATAACCTTAAATATTTAAGCATATAAGAAACATATGTCATGACATAAGATACGTTTTCTTGCAAGAATATACAAATGTTCTCTTGCCTATTTTCTGACAATATGGCACAAGACAGCGCAAAGATTGAAAAGGGCTGCGGTAGCTCAGTGGTAGAGCACTCCCTTGGTAAGGGAGAGGTCGAGAGTTCAATCCTCTCTCGCAGCACCATTTTATTCTTCTTTTGCCTCTCTCTTCTTGCCCTTATAAGTCTTCCCTATAAGCCTAAATCTTTTCCCCCAACCTTCATCGGCTTCATCAAATCCTCCATCCTTTAAACCATGCGCTTCAATAGCCTCAAAATCAGTAGCTTCAAAATCAAGAGCCTCAATGCCACGCTTAATCTCTAAAATGCCTTACGAACGGCTTTTGAAATTGACCGCCCCCAAAGAATATCCCCCCACCCCTTTCCTTGCCTCCCCTTTCCTTGCCTCCCCTCTCTTTCATTTCTGTAAGATTTGCCCTATCCTTGTCTTTACCAAGCCTCACTATTGCAACAGCTCTTGGCACTTGAGACGATATAAGCATTTTTATTTTTTCAATATTTTATTTCTTGAATATTTTTCCCCACAAGCTCACCCTGTTTGTAATATGCAAACAAACGATTTTACTTGATTCAATATAAGAGCGTCTGAATAAGAAGGGTTGAAATAAGAACATCTCACACTATTTCGGGCTCTCATTGAAATTCAAATTAAATCTCAATAATGAATTATTATAAACTCATTGTTTAAATACATCCCATTGATACCTTTATCCGCCCCAAAACGAATAATCTTATCTTTCTAGCCTCTCTACCCACCTCAAGCAACACAAGTATTCCCTGTAAAAATTAGAATAAGCTTCATCGATCCTATTCGTCATTTACAACAAATCTAACAGAGCCATTTCCAGAACCTCCTCTCAACGCCTTTCCCATTCTCCCCACCCCTTACCAAAAGCAAAAACCAAACAGTGATACCCCTCCACAGTGAAGCTTTCAAGAAGCCACCCCACGCTCCCATATGGCAAACATCCCATATGGCAAACATCCCATATGGCAGAAAATTGAGAGCCTGCCTTTTCAAAGAAGATCCCTCATTACCAATTTTATACACTATGGTTTTCCACGTGCTCTAAGCCTCCCTCTTTCAACACGCATCTTTTTTATACGAATACTTTGATTGATACGGATAGCGTTATTCGTCTTGCATAAGAGCCCCAAGAGCGAAAAATTCTCTCCCCCTCTATTCTATTGAAATCAATCACTCCTCTTCGCTTACAGTTCACAAACAGAAAGATCCGTATGGCGAGAAACTTTCCAAGAAAAGCATATCTCTTCGTAAGAAGCCTCCCAGTAAACGAGATTATGAATCGTCTCAAGAGCTACAGCCCATGCCGCAATTTTGGCAACGGCCCCCCAATAGTACCAACTTACTTTTTCATAAAGTAAGATAGGGTGCGCAATGTTTATAATCTACAGGGTTTTATAACCTCTGGGGTTTATAATTTACGGGGCTTGACCGTTATACCCCTCACGATATTATTCACAAGCGCCAGTATGAAATTTATGAACGCCGGCATAAAATGGCTGTGAAATGAGCTTAGAGCGAGATATCTTTATTAAAACAAGTGCGTGAATGTACAACAACAAGTATATTTCATTTGGAGTATTTTGGATATTGCCTACTCTCCCCACCCTAGGACAACCATTTTGTCTACAGATCCCCTTATATATTCTGCATATTTTCTGCTGTCATATCTCCTCCAATAAGCTAAAACCCCACATATGCGGGGTTTTAGCCAGTACCACACCTTTATTTAGACACATTATGATCATTATAACCATTTTTATTAAATACGTTTTTACGTATATTTTCAACACAAAAATAACACATATTGATTTATTTAACAGAAATCAATTAAATATTCATGATAATCATTAAAAGTTACAATGATGAAATTACTATTCAGAACGTACGTCATAATATTTATAACGTTTTTTTCTGTATTCATATTATTGGGTTGTACTCAAGTAAGCGATCTCGCTGAATACGATAGGCTTTACCAAAAATATGTCCATGAAAATTACACTCCTTTAGCATATTCTCAGAAATTAGAAAAAGCAAAAAAAGAGGTAGAATATTTAAAAGCGTATATGGAATGGACTGTAGACATACCCCATGACAAAAGTCAATTTTGGAGGCATTTAATAACATTGCCCAGTAATCCTCCAGAATTCAATATTTTTAAACATTATCACATATTGCTTGTTTTTTGTGGACGTTTTTTTGATTTATGGCAAGGTGATAAAACGATGCCCACACTTACCTTTAACGACTTACCAACAAGACTGAAGGATTTTAAAGCTAACGGGATGAAATACAGGAAAAATTGGGATTATATAGAAAATATTTTCCTCAAAGCAAAGTTTGAAACAAACTTTGATGATCCAATGTTTGCGTACGCAGAAAAATTTTTGGATTCCCCTAATGGCATTAGTCGAAAAGAACAAACTCTTCAGACAGAGCTGCTCATAATAGGCAATGAACTCACTCGTTTTAGAAACACAGCAACAATGTGCGTTATGGCTAGAGAGGTATACCTTGCCATGATGCCCAAAGAAAATGTAAAACCGCCCGTAAGATATAGCACTTTTGAAAAATGGAAGCAGTATTTAAAAAATCTTTAAACGGATCATAAAATGCCTTTCAAAATACTTCTAAAGAACCATTAAGCCCCCCTCACAATGACTATAATCAGGCACAAAGAGGGTATAAAAAACAATGTTAATTAAACAGTCTTTATTGAGAAGCGTCTTAATTATCGCTCTTTTAACAACGCATCTTTTTTATTCTTCAAAGGGATATACTCATTCGAATGAAGTGTTCTCTTCAAAAGAAATTACAGAAAGAGAGAGATTCTTCCGCATTTTCCTTGTTAATGGAAGTCGCTGGTGGGAAGAAAAATTCTACCAAATTCTCTGGATAGAAAAAACATTTTTTTTGGAAAACAAGCAGCAGTTATCGCAACCGCTCTATGAAAAACATGTCAATATAATAAAAAAATGGCAGAATATAATCAAAAAACGACATCATGTATTTAATACTCTGTGCACCCTTATAGAATTAGAAATAGATGCAATGCGATATGTGAATGAAGCAAAACACTCTCATAAGCATACACATCTCTCAAACCTTATGAAACACATAGAGACATATCAAGAGCGTATAGTTAAAAACAAGAAAGAACTTGAGAAACTTGATCATGAAATTGAGATCTTATACAAAGTTATCATAGAATATACAAAATTACCATAAACTTTGATCTATTCATTCCATAACTTTATGAAAAGTGCTTCTCAAAGGATATCTTTTATTTTCAAGCACTTTGAACTATCTATCGCCATCTTTAGATACAGAGTGCCAAAGTACAGTAACGTTATCATACAATTTGTTGTATTTTACCAACACAAAATAACACATATTGATTTATTCAACAGAAATGACTTATAAAAGCTCATCAGAAACAAACGACAATAAATACCTTATGTTTAAACACTTTATTTTCTTCGCTATCGTAATAAGCGCTGTTTTATTTACGCATCATACAACGAGTGGATGTACAACAGATGGTCTTTTTGTTGGAAGTACTTCTCCGATCAATTGTATTTCAAAAGAATATATAAGACAGAAAATAAAAAAGAAGCTATTGGAAAAAGAACGCGAAAGAAAATGGTTAGAGCTTGAACAATTTTCTGTTAGCGCTTGTCCAGGTGGAAAATTTCCTGTTTATCATGGCTTTTCTATTATCGATTGTGTTTTGAGAGGAAGAACTAAAACAAAATCGTCTTAATAATGAAATTAATATAATGAACTTATTCCTGCAATGGTTTATCGTAGCACTCGTAATAACAACGATAATGTCTGTTCCCATAAGTTTACTTTGGCGTTTTAGATTTAAGGTTCCTGCCTGTTTATTTACAATAATGACAACCTTGGCTATTATTGCCGTCCCTTTTACATTTGATTTATCGTCTCTCTTTTAATCTATTTTTGTAAAAAATATTTCTAAAATATTAAAAACACCCTGCATTTTTAAGCGTTTTGAACTGTATCTCCTCTCATTTAGAGACAATAGCCCCAAGTACAGCCATGCCACTCAATACAATGTTCACCATATTTCTAACATAAAAATAACACATGTCGATACATTCAAAAGAGATCAATTAAACGATCTTATAAAATAAGAGCAATACACAAAGTGGCTGTATTTAATGATAGTAAATGAAGACGATTATTATGGAATTCTTGGTGTAAGCTACGCATGCAACGATAAACAGATAAAATCTGCTTTTCGTAAATTAGCTCTGCAATACCACCCTGATCATAATTCTAGTACCGAAGCAGAACAAAAATTCAGAAAAATTTGTGAAGCCTATGAAGTTCTTAAAGATCCTCAAAAGAGAGCTGCTTACAATCAGTTCTATCATAAAACTTTTAAAGATAATGACAAGGCTTCTGAAATTAGTAGAAAGCAAGAGAACAGACGACAAGATAATACCGAGCATGTAATTGGTAGTATCATGAATGTAATTTTCATTATTTGTGGAATAATACCTATAATGTGTTATATAATTTCGTTTTTTACGTGGAATATACCACTAGGAATAATAAGTATAGGGTTATTAATTTTCATCAGTATAAAAGGATATTTGGTAAATATTGGTGCATTTATCTTCGGGATCATACTAATATCATTTATCAAAGTTATATGGAGAAGTATCTATTGATCAGTGCTTTTGAAGAGCTTTAAGATCAGCCCCACAGTGAATTCACAAGGTGTGGTCATTTTTGATTTTCTATAACAAGGTAGTGTAGAAAAACATAAAGATTATAATGTCTCTATCCGTTCTTTTCTTATTCTCCCGTTTCCTCCACCCCTCTATTTTTTTCCACAACCTGCCCCCCAATCTTTTCCCCAACAAGCCCACTTGACTCCACACAGACTTTTTCTCATGCCCCTACATCCTTTTCCCATATCGGCTAAAAAAAATCCCCCAAGCCCCCGCAAAGCTCTCTCCCCCCAAGAACGAAAGCATAACGTACACCATTGTCACAGCAATGAAAAAGCAATTGGCCCATCATTGCCACTCCCCCACAGTACTCACCACAAAAGCACCCAAAATCACACCACCATATCTCTAAACAACTTGGCCTTACTCCCCATTCTCGTTTTCCCCTCCAGCATACCGCGCCGCCTTGCATGCGCTCCAAGCACCCTTTCTTTCCCCATTTTCCCACCATGCTTTCACATTCATGACCAAGCTCTTTGTGCTCCCTGCACTCTTTGCGCTCTTTGCTTGCACCTCCTCCAACACAAAAACCAGCTCTTTTCCTCCTTGAACGTGCCTTTTTATAGGTTGGAACCTGTCTGTACTGCTGCTTCCCTTCCCCCTAAACCTCATTTTTGTTCTCTAGCATGCTTTCGTGTCACTCCAAGTCACAGGATAACGACCTGCCCCCTTCATCCCCACTATTTCCTCCTCATCCCGCTCCAACATTTCTCTTCCCAAAGCCGCGTATCTCCCCCTTTTCCATATCGGCTAAGAAAATCCCCCAAGCCCCCGCAAAGCTCTCTCCCCCCAAGAACGAAAGCATAACGTACACCATTGTCACAGCAATGAA
>NZ_JBHIPD010000008.1:77633-91964 GCF_042195865.1 Bartonella sp. AP36NXGY
ACCCTTTCTTTCCCCATTTTCCCACCATGCTTTCACATTCATGACCAAGCTCTTTGTGCTCCCTGCACTCTTTGCGCCCCCTTATTTAGCACCCTCTTCCAACATATGCTTTGCTCTTTTCCCCCTCTGCTCTTTCCTTTTTATAGAACTTTGCCTCTCCTCAACGCTACACAAGATCCCTTTCTTGCCCGCCTCATTCTTGTTTTGCCCTCCAGCATACGTCTTGCATGCGCTCCAAACTCCCCGCTTTCTCCCTCCTTCAAAGCAATTTCTGTTCTTATATGAAAACCTGTCTCAACCGATTTAATTTGCTGTACCATCTTCTCCAAAGCCTCATTAAAACGGCTAATTTCATTTTCAAGCTTGCAAATATATGCTTCATCACGATAAGCCCGTTTAATCAAAGGAGGCATATCCGGCCAATAGAGCATTAAATCCACCCATTCGCGTTGAGAAATCCATAATCCCCCTTGACATTGTGCTTTATGTTCTGCTGGAAAGCTCTTTTGCATGAAATGAGGGATCAAAATTTCAGGTTTTTTTGTTTTAATTTCTAATAAGCCATTTTTTCCCACAAAAGCATCGGGGGAAAATCCTTGTCTGCGGTCATCTGCCAAAACAAAGCCAATACATTCAGGTTCTGTATGTGTCAGTTCCCCATAAAGCTGTCGTGCGATTGGTTCTAATTCTGTCCCACGTCGCATAGAAAGTGTTGCCCCTTCATCAACAGTTTTTCCTGTAATTCTTTCTCCCGCCAATTTCATCATCACACTCTGATAGCGTGACGTTTTTTGCCCCTGTTTTTTTTGCGCCATAACCATCTCAAACAAAGAAGCCGTAATCAAACCATTACGCGCTTGCTGCCATTCCTCTGTTCCTTGAATACAATCGATAATGATTGGCATAGTATTTCTCCCCTTCATCTTTAAGGTGTTTTTTTTTTGCAACATATTCTCTTTGAAACATTCATATCTTTTAAGATGCATTCCCCACTAAGAATGACAGCATCCTTAAATATTGTGCTGCTGAAATCACAAAAGCTGTTGGAAACGCCCCCCTCAACATCCCCCTCCCCACAAGTTTCTCATCCCCTCCTTTTCCATATCGGTTAAGCCCCCAAGCGGCGCCCTCCCTAGACGAAAGCATAACGCGTGATATTTTCTCCCCGATAAAAAAACCTCTCGCCCATCATTGCCCCCTAAGGCTCAATACAAAAACGGTCAGAACCGCGCTCCCATAGCGCTTTCCTCTTCTTCCCTCTCAAACACCTTCCCCCATTTCCCAACATGCTTTCACATTTCATATCCAAGCTCTTTGCACTCCCTGCGCTCCAAGCTCTCTACTTTCCCCCCTCCCTCAACACTCTACTCTTTCCCCTACACGGAACTTTTTTTAAAGATTGACATCTCCTCAACGCTTGTACGGCTGCCCCCTTTCCACACCTCATATCTCCCCTCCAGCATATGCCTTGCATACGCTTCAAGCTCTCCTCCTCCCCCCACTCGTCCTCCCTCTTAACCAGCCAACCACCAACATTTTCCCCAACAAGCTTCCCCCCAACATCCCTCCTCCCCACAAGTTTCTCATCCCCTCCTTTCCATATCGGCTAAGAAAATCCCCGCAAAGCTCTCCCCCAAGCGGCTCCCCTAAGCTTCTCCCCCCAAGAACGAAAGCATAACGTGCACCATTGTCACCGCAATGAAAAAACACTTGGGCCCATCATTGCGGCGCTCTCCCAGCACTCAACACAAAAGCACCGCAAAGCCCCCCACGTGTCCCAATACGTCTAAACAAGCTTTAACGACCTCTCCCGTCAAACACCTCCTTCCATTTTCCAGCATGCTTTAGGTATCATTCCAAGCTCCCTACTTGCGTGCCGCAAAAATACAAAAACCAGCTCTTTCCCCCTTGAACGTGCCTTTTTATAGGTTGGAACCTGTCTGTACTGCTGCTTATCTTCCCCCTAAGCCTTCATTTTTGTTCTCCAGCATGCTTTCATATCACTCCAACCCCACTGGATAACCCGCTGCCCCCCCATTGCCTTACCCCCCCAATGAACCAGCCGGCAACTTCCCCCCACACAAGCGTCCGCAATTCCCCATATATAGGGCTCTTTTCTTCATGCCCTCCTTTCCATATCGGCTAAGAAAATCCCCGCAAAGCTCTCCACCCCCAAGTCGTCCCCCCCAAGAACGAAAGCATAACGTGCACCATTGTCACCGCAATGAAAAAGCACTTGGGCCCATCATTGCGGATTCTTTTTCAACCCTGCTACTGCACGACGAAAAAATCATGGCGGCAATATTCTTCCTCCAATTTTTTTGCCATAGACTGAGCCACCTCTTGCGATATAAAAAGTATAGCGTTGTGTTTTTGTGGTTCGAGTCTGATTAAATTCCGCATATTTCCAGCATAATAAAGTGGAATCCCTTGATACGAAGTCTTGAGATAACTTGGCATGTTTACCACCAATAATCTGTCAAGACATCACATGGGCGTAAACGATGCTGTTTTTCATAAGAGCCATAGAGATTATCTTCATAATCGCAAGCCGCTCTTTCATTTAAACAAGCATGATAAGCTTCACTATTCAAAATGAAGGGCTGCAATTGTGTATTTTCTTCATTTATTTCATGATTTTCGACATAAAAATCAGCGATTTGTTCCGTAATATCTTCAGCATGAGAAGTTGTCAGATCGAGTCGTAAAACTCTATAAACAGTTTCACATTCTTCAATCAGTTCGAGCACTTCTTCGATTTCGTCGATTGGTCCTTCATAAGTACAAGGATTTTCCTCTTCGCATAAAACGACAATGATTTCATCCTCTTTAACGAATGAAATATTTTTCATGATTTCCCCCTTTAGATAGTTGATAAAGCATAGCCTTGTCTTGACAAGACTAAATATAGCGTTAGTCTTATATCCTCTATAGGAGAGATGTCAACCATTTTATCCTTCATAAAAGATATATTTTAAATATCTACGGGGTTCAAATGACATATGTAAAGAAAAATCTATTATTCTTTGTTCCTCTCATGCCCCTTTGTTGTTCTCTATTTGTTCTTACAAAATTGCAATTATAAACACACAGGAGAGATAAAATGAGTGACATAATATTAATAAAACACTGGAGTCGCCTTGACTCAAAAACACAGAAGGAAGTTATTTTGAAGCTTCGTCAATTGGTCGCCGCAAAAGAGTCAAAATCGCCTGTCTCTCTTGCGGAGAGAGTTTCGAAATAAGCTCTATAAATTCTTTATCTTCAGGGCTAGCCCCTTTCCCGTAAAGAATATAATTCATACTGATATTAATTTCGTGACAAATTCGCGAGAGAGATTCGATTGTTGGTTCTTTTCCTTCAGAAAGAATAGAATGAAGGTACCCCGCGCCTTTACCGGCAGCGAGGGAGATAGATCTTTTTGACCGCCCACTTTTTTCCAAAGCGATTCTTAATCTTTGACGCCAACCATCGATATTCATAATTTCACCATATAGCGCGTCTTTTTAAAAAAACACGTCCTTTTTATAAAACGGGCTTGCATTATCCTCTAAAAAGGATAAAATTAAGGAAACAAATTTTACTTTTTAGGGGGAAATTTTTTTTTATTTTTAGATCATAAAAACACTTTAACCACCCTACCGGATATAAAAGACCACCTCCAAAGCTTCTGCCCAAAAGCAAGTACGTTGAGAATGTGTGGTATTCTTTATTTTTTCCATCACCGCAATCTTAAATCGTAAGTTTGCATGCTCTTCAAGCACAGCCAATCATTTATAAGCATCGTAAAGAAGCCTCTAGTCATCATCGAACAGAGCCAAAAGCAACACAAGTTAAATCCTTATTTGAGCTTTTATCATCAATAAAAATGTATAAAAAAGAAGAAAGTAGATTGCAGTATGAAACACGCTAATCAACAAGAAACTCCTCATTATGAATCGTCTAGGCTTCCATATGTTTGTTGGTATCAAAATGACTTTCTAGGAGGTGTACGTGGGATGCGCGCACACGAAATTGGAATCTATACGATTCTTCTCAATGAAATGTATGCCCGTGGCCGACCTTTAGAAATATCGAAAGAACGTTTAGCGCGTCTTTGTGGTTGTGACAAGCGAACTTTTGTTAATGTTTTAGAGATGCTCATCCAAGAGGGTAAGATTTTAAATTTAGCCAATGGATTATGGAACAAGCGTTGCGAAAATGTTTTTCAAGAGCGTGAAAAATTGCTTGAACAAAAATCCTTTGCGGGTCGTTCTTCGGCAAAAAAACGCAAGAAAATCAATGCAGAGATGCAACAACTGCTTAACGAAAGTCCAAAAGATGTTGCACAAAACTCAAAAGCTCAAAAGGCAGAAGAAAAGGAAACACCTTACGGTGTTTTAGAAAAGAAAATTTTGTTTGATGAGACAGAACCTTGTTTTTCCTGCGAAGAGAACTTTGAACAAAGCGATCATCCATCCCCCTCACCGGCTCTTGATTCACCTCTCCCTTTGCCTGCCCAAGCAGAAGCGGAGCAAAAAAACGCCTCCCCTTTAAAAGCTCCCCAAGACGAGTTCACTCCCGCCCCTATCGCGCAAATTGTCACGGGGGAAAAAACAAAATCCGCCACCACTCTTCCCCCCAGCAATCTTCCTGCCTCCATCCCGCTTTGCACCAACAAAAAAACCACAACCTCAGTTGCCAAAGGGCATCGTCTTCCTGAGCATTGGCAAGCAGACATCAAGGCGGCAGTTTCAGAAGGCTTGAGTGAAAGCCAAGCCCATTGGCAAGAAAAGAAGTTTCGCGACTATTGGCAAGCCAAAGGCGGCAAAGAAGCTCTCAAAGTAGACTGGCAAGCCACATGGCGCAACTGGTTTCGCCGTGAGATCGAACGGCAAGAACAGCAAAAACAGGGAGGCTCCTCATCTTTTACCTCTGAGAACAACGACACGCTTTACCGCAGTTTGATCAACTATAACGACAATTTTTGACATCACACAAACAACGTATTTTTCAAGCAAGCGCGGGGACAAAAATGCTTCAACACCACAACAGCATCGGACAAAACAACACAGAACAAAACAAAATGCGGCAAAACAACATTTGGATAGGCGATTCACACAGCAAAACGCGTCAACATCGACCATTTTTCTCTCATCACAAAAGCGTTTTCCCCACGCAAAAGACCCTCACAGGCACCCCAACATACACCCCAATACACCAGGACTCCAGCATGCACCCCCCCCTCACAGGCATATCCTCCCCGCCCTTCTTGCACCCCCTTCCTCCTTTCCACCTTCCTCCTTTTCCCAAGGCGCCACTTCCCATGCTCTTGGCAAGCAGACATCAACAGAGCAGCTTCAAAAAAAACTCAATGAAAAGCAAACTCTTTGGCAACAAACCACCCCTCCCACACAGGCACCCCAACTCATGCCCCACCCCCCCAACAGGACCCCAGCATGCACCACACTCTCAGACATATCCACCCCGCCCTTCTTGCATCCTTCCTCCTTTCCGCCTTCCTCCTTTTTCTCAAGACACCACTTCCCATGCTCTTGGCAAACAAACACCAACACAGCCATTTCAGAAAGGTTTGAGTGAGAGTCAAGCCCTTTGGCAAGCCAAGAGGTTTCGCGACTATTGGCAAAAAAAGAGCGGCAAAGAAGCTCTCAAAGTAAACTGGCAAGCCCCATAGCACCACGAGACTTTACGATCAGATCGAATGGTGAGAACAGCAAAAACAGAATCCTCACTTCTCACATCTTGAGAAAAACGACAATAATATCACGAATGACCATGAGCACAATTTTTGAAATCAAACAAAAACTTATCTCACAAGCAGATAGAATAGCAGAAATGCTTCTTCCCCAAGGGCACAAACGAGGCAACAATTGGATTGTAGGCAACACACGTGGTGAAGCTGGTCAAAGTTTATCGATTTGCTTAAGTGGTAGTAAAGCAGGACTTTGGTATGATTTTGCAGAAAGCACAGGAGGAGATCTTTTAGACCTTTGGTGTGAAGTCAAAGGCATTAGCCTCTCTCAAGCCTTAGAAGAAGCACGCGCGACTCTCAATCTGACACGCCCCAAACCCTTTATGGCGCCTCATCGTTCCTATCGCCGTCCACCGGTTCCTAAAGGGCAGAGCCCGCAGAATCTTGTAAAAACCTATCTCCATGAAGAACGCCGCATTCCTCTAGAGATTATAAAGCGTTACCGCATAGGAGAAAATGGCGAAAAAATCATTTTCCCCTTTTATAAACCCGACGGCACCCTTGCTTTAGTCAAAGAACGGCTTGCACAAACGGGAGCAAAAACAAAACCAACAGCCTCCCAATGTGAACCGATTTTATTTGGTTGGCAAGCCCTTTACCCCACAAACCACCCCTCCACGCAGGCGCTCCAACAGGCACCTCAGCAAGCATTCCAACACACACCTCAGCAGGTACCCTCAACCAACCCCGCCTCTACACAGGCGCCCCAAAACACCGCCTCAACCAACCCCGCCTCCACAAAGGCATCCCCGCACACATCCCAACAGGCAACCCAGCACGCACCTCAGCAGGCACCCCAAAACACCGCCACAACCAACCCCACCTCTACACAGGCATCCCAAAACACCACCTCAATCAACCACGCCTCCACGCAGGCATCCCAAAACACCGCCTCAACCAACCACCCCTCCACAAAGGCATCCCAAAACACCACCTCAACCAACCACCCCTCCACACAGGCATCCCAAAACACCGCCTCAACCAACCACGCCTCCACACAGGCGCCCCAAAACACACCTCAGCAGGTACCCTCAATCAACCCCACCTCCACACACACACACCAACAGGCACCCACACACACCCCCCAACAGGCGCCATTTCCCCTTCTTTCTTCAACAAACCGTACCATTGTCATCACTGAAGGAGAAATTGATGCGCTATCCTTAGCCGCCTATGGATATCCGGCGGTTTCTGTTCCCTTTGGAGGAGGCAGTGGAGGAAAACACAACTGGATTGAAAATGAATTTGATCATTTAGAATCTTTTGAAACGATTTTTTTAGCCACCGATATGGATCCGCCCGGAGAAGAAGCAGCCCGTGAGATTGCCAGCAGGCTTGGACGCCACCGTTGCTACCGTGTCCGTTTACCCCGTAAAGATGCCAATGACTGTTTAACCGCAGGGATTGATAAAGCCACCATAAAAGCCGCCTTTTCCTCAGCACAAAGCTTTGCACCAGAAGGTTTACGGCGCGCCTCAGACTATAAAGATCAAGTGATTGGGCTTTTTTGGCCAGAGCCTGAAAAACATCTTGGTTATACGGTTCCCTATCCTAAACTGAAGGACAAATTGCATTTCCGCCCAGCAGAATTAACGCTCTGGAGCGGTGCGAGTGGTGCAGGTAAAAGCCAATTATTATCAGACTGTATTCCCCATTGGATTGCACAAAAGAGTCGCCTTTGCTTAGCGTCTCTAGAAATGAAAGGAGAACAATCGCTCCGCCGTTTAACCAAACAAACGGGCGGCTTAGAACAGCCTACAAAAGAAACGATTGAACGGATTCTTCATTTTTTAGACGATGGGCTTATTCTTTATGAGCATGTTGGCAAATCAAGCGTTGACACCTTGCTTGATGTCTTTGACTATTGTCGTGCGCGCTATGGCTGCGATCAATTTATCATCGACAGTTTGATGCGGCTTGGCATTGCCTCTGATGATTATGCAAGACAAGAACAAGCCGTTTATAAAATGGTTGATTGGGCTGTTTTAAACAATGTACATATTCACCTTGTAGCCCATGCCCGAAAAGGCGGTCTGGATAAAGATATCCCCAGCACAGAAGACATTAAAGGCGCCTCAGAAATTGGTGCCAATGCCTTTAACATTATCACCATTTGGCGCAATCGGTCGTTGGAAGATAAAATCTTTGCCGCCTCTCTAGCACAAGAAAAAGCAGATTTAGCCAAACGCCCTGGCGTTATTATGAATATTGCCAAACAACGTTCTGGTGATTTTGAAGGCAAAATAGGGCTTTGGTTTGATCCCCAAACCTACCGCTATCGCTGTTCTTTTGAACAATCATTCCCTCGACGTTATCTGTAATACCCCATAAACCCCACTCTCTTTAAAAACGTCTCCGCCTTCACACACGCACGCCTTGCTCCCACAGAAACAACAGGAAGGATCAATCCACAAATGATGAAAAACACCCAATCCTTCGCAAACCAAAGCCAACTCAACCCTAGATTCTCTGCTCCCAGACGGAAACAAAAAAAGATCGCTCCAACAACGGCGCAAAACACCCCCCCCTTCAATAACCACAAACAACGCGTCACCACCCCATCTCGCCGCCCCCTCATATGCAAAATCAAGAACCACTCCAACAGTGCAGCAAACACGATCCCCATCAAGGACAGGAGTCCCCATGGTATGTCCATACTCTCCATCCCCAAAAGAGCTAAAAAAAGGACGACTCCTAAAACGCCGTAAAACAGCACTTCCTTCAAAAAGAGGGAAACACCAAAAATACAATAAAACGCCGCCCGCCACCACGGAATATCGAAGCGCTTGGAAACCTTATAAGTACCAATAACGACAACAATAAAAAGGTAGGAAAACACCAACAACAGCAAAAAAAACAAATCGTTCGACATCACATACCCCTCACAGCAAGCCCATTAAAGATCACACCCATGAAAAAGAAAAACACACCCTACTTTAAGAACCAAGCCCCTAAAACACGCGCACGCCTTATACCCTGATAAATCAAAGGAGAAAAAAATCCAACAATAAAGGGCAACACCCTCTCATTCGAGAACCAAAGCCAGCTCAACCCTAGATTCTCTGCTCCCAGACGGGTAAAACAAAGAATTGGTGCCAAAATGCAGAAAAACAGCACAAAATTCAAAGCACGCAACGACCTCTGTAGCACCGTATCACTTTGCTCGCGTATAAAGAACCCCAAGAGCACTTTCAACAATACAGACAAGAGCAAAACCTTTAAGAATACCGCCCTTATGCTATCCATATCTCTGACACCCACAGCAGCAAACCACAGGATAAAGCCCATCATGCAACAAAACATAACTGCTTTTAAGAACACTTGCCAAGCAACAGGCATACTCTTGACGCCCAGATGCACCAAACCAAGGACAGTTGCAAAAATGCAAGAAAATACCGCCCCCTTCAAGAGCAGCTCCCCGTCAACAGCGCGCCTGCCCACGCCCACATAAATAAAACCAAGGTAGGTGGCAAGGGCGCCATAAAGCACCACCCATCTCCAAAACATCCACTCTGTAACAGAGCGACGCTTTGCTCCCTTATAAATAAAAATCAAGGCCAGAGCAAAAAAGCAGAAAAACCAAGGCAACAGCCAAAACATCACATCGTTCGACATCAAATACCCCTCACAGAAAGAACATCAAAGACCACGCCCGTGGGAAAGAAAAATGCTCATTTTTTTAAGCCCCCCAACAGTACACGCACACACCGTACCCCTTCCAAAACAAACAAAGGAACGAATCCAACACTGCTCACAAACACCCCATTGTTAAAGATCAAAAACCAGTGCCCCCATATGCTTGGCTCCGTTATACGCCAATCCAACAACGCAGGAAAACACCGCTAACTTCAAAAACATGTCCCGCGCAACCACCATACGCCCCGCTCCTTTATTAAGCAAAAATCAGAGACCATGCCAAAAATGCAGCAAAAGATCAATCCTTTGCAAAGAATGAAAGCCTAAACCCAAGACGCTTTGCCCCTAGACAAATAAGCCCAAGGATAAGACCAAAGATAACGCCAAAAAGAATGTAAAAAACCCACTTGTTTGAAAACCACACCTGAGCCAAACCAAAATGCTCAGCTTTCGCATAAACAAACTTAGAGGTCACGCCAACAAAGAATGCAAGCACCCCACCCTTAAAAAAGTCCTTCCTTGTAAACCCGAAAAACCTTATTCCCACATAAATAGAAACAAAGGCGAGAGCCAAAGGGCAGAAAAACCCCAACCACTGCAAAAACATCACATCGTTCGACATCAAATACCCCTCACAGAAAGAACATCAAAGATCACGCCCATGGGAAAGAAAAATGCTCATTTTTTTAAGCCCCCCAACAGTACACGCACACACCGTACCCCCTCCAAAACAAACAAAGGAACGAATCCAATAGTGCTCACAAACACCCCATTGTTCAAGAACCAATGCGTGCTCCAGCCCATATGCTTTACTCCCACATGCGCCAACCCAACGACAGTGCCAATAATACAAGAAAACACCACCCACTTGAAGCACCACACCCCACGCGATATCCATTTACCTCGAACCCTCATAAGCAAAACCAAGGACAGGTCCAGCAATGCAACAAACACCGCTCCTATTACTAAAAATTCCCATGATATATCAAAACGCTTCGCTCCCTTATAAGCAAAGCCAAGAACCACTACAGCAATGGTGCAAAACACCACAGCCTTGAAAAACACGCCCCACGATACAGTTCTACTGTTTGCTCCCACAACAATAAAACAAAAGGTCGCTCCAGCAATGCAAGAAATCACCACCCCCTGCCAAAACACCTCCCACGTAATAGCCGGTCGCCCCGCATCTTCATAAGCAAAGCCAAGGACCATGCCAACAACGCAGCAAAACGCCAGCCCCTTTAAAAACATGTCCCGCGCAACCACCATACGCCCCGCTCCTTCATAAGCAAAAATCAGAGACCATGCCAAAAATGCAGCAAAAGATCAATCCTTTTCAAAGAATGAAATCCTAAACCCAAGACGCCTTACCCCTCTATAAATAAGAGCAAGGACAAAGCCCAAAAGGACATAAAACACCCACTTGTTTGAGAACCACACCTGAGCCAAACCCAAATGCTCAGCTTGCTTATAAATAAAATCAGAGACAGCAGCCAAAATGAAGCTCAACAACACCATCTTGAGGAACAAACCCTTCGTTACACCACGCCGCTGCATTACTTCATAACCCAACATAAGGAAAATACCGGGAATGCCATAAAACGCCACAGCTCGTAAAAATACGCCCCACGTCATCCCAAGAGCCTTCATTTCCACATAAACAGCCACAGAGACATAGGCCACAATACAGCTAAACACCAATCCCTTCAGAGACAAAAGCCCGCGCGCCATCACTCACCTCCCTCATCAAGTCATTCAAGGAAAATCCACCATGCGACAAAACACCCCTCTTTTCAAGAGCCAAATCCATGGGGCTCCCACACACAAGCGCAACAGTCCAAGTCACCCCCAAGAGCGCATACCCCCACGGCACACTCCAACACATGTCTTCCTCTCACCCCCTCTTTTGCCTAGATCAAGCAACATTTTTTAAAAAACGAGAAGCAAAATTAAAATTTTTAAGGAGATGCTATGACCCATAAGCAGAAAAAAAATACGCAAACCTGCCCGCTTGATCATCAAAATCAAGAAAAGCACATTGGTCATTTAAAGACGCAAGAAATCCCTGTAGAAACGCGTAATCCTTATTTTAAACCCAATCATCGAGAAAGTTCCAGCAACCCGCGCACGATTAAAGCCATTGCCAATGCACAAAGCCATCCCATTGCCCTTTTATATGCGAAAGGACATCTCAGCAAAGCCCAATATAAAGCGGCAGAACGTTTTTATTTTTACTGGCGTCAAAGCCAAGCCGATCTTCACATGAGCCTTGACTACACCCGTGAAAAGGTTTCCTGTAGCCAAGGGTACACACACCCCATTGAACGTCAAATAGAAGCCTCCAATCATTTAAGAACAATCAAAGTTCAACTGGGTATTCTTGGTTATTCACTGCTTGAACGCGTTATCGGCTATGGACAAGCGATAAAAGAATTAAGTTCTTCAAAACGCAAACAAAACTCCCTTGCCGATCATTTACGAGATTGTTTAGACTTGCTCGCATTTCATTGGGGATATGCAAACCATAAACATTTTGAATAATCCCCCTCCTCGCCATTTTAAGCCGCCTCCCATGTTGCCCCGCCCCCTCTAAAGAAACCTCCCCCACACGGGCTCAAGCATCCAGCAGCTCTCGCCCCTATTTTCATTACCTTGCCCACACCCAAAAGGACAATACTTCACCCCCCTCACACATACTTAAGATACACCCCACACTCTTAAAAACAAAAAGCCTTCCCCCATATCAGTCCTATAATCATGAGGGGCTCTTAATTCGTTTTTGATTGAAGAATATTATCAAGATGCTTGCATGTATCATAATATTTTTAAATATAGTTTAATTAATATCGAGTCTTAAAATAAATATTCAATTGAAAAAAGTATTAAGTTTTAATGCAAAATGACAAAATTTTTTGTAAAAAGTATTTTTTATATTGCTATTTTTTCAATTCTCTGCTAACCATAATATGGTAGGTTCTTTAAGTATGATTTTTTTGTATTTAGTACGGCCTTTTAAATTTATTCTTTTTTGACACGTCCTGCGAGTCAATGTTAAAATTCTCCTGCTTTTTGGTCCTCTGATTGCGACGGAGGACTTTTTTTTATAACTGTACTTTTTTATGACTGTATTGTCTTAAATCACTTCCTTATGAGCTTTGTGATAATTCCTCCATAAGGTTTACCCGCAAAATAGATCATTCTTTTGTCAAATTGACTTGCGTTCCATTCTTAAAGAACACAGATTCTTAACTCAATCTGATTTACAAACAGCTTGGATACACTTCCCTCTTGGTTTGCCATTCCCTCTTGGCTTCTATTCAGGTTTTTCCGCTAAACTCAAGGCGCAACAGAATCTTGCTCTGTCTTAAAGATTCACCACGCCCTTAAAAAAACACTTAAAACATATCCAAGGAAGCTTGCTTCATATCACCAAACCTCAAATGACCGTGTTTTACGGCATAACAGAATGACTTAACTATTGGATAACTTTCTTTATCGCCCCCCAACAGGTTGATGTATCACGACAACATATTGATTTATAATCATCATATCCCGTTATCCATATTAAAACCCGTTATCCATATAAAATTAAGAGACGCAGATATCATAGGGATTCTCTCATTTTAAATTTATTTCATGTTGCATCAATCAACACCTTGTCTTTTCCACATTACAAACATAAGAGACATATGAAATAAAGCACTTCAAAGATTTCAAAGATAAAGAATCAAAATGCCTCTTATGAACACGCTCAAGAGCCAAAGGCTATCATCACATGAGGTGAGAATAGTATGATAGTGCTGGCTTTCCCCTTATGAGAATTTAAAGAAGGGCTTATCCACTTCACAAGAGATTTCTCCATTATCAGATTTACCAATATCTCCAATCACCAATATAATTGTGATGATAAGATCACATAATGTTTTTAAACAAGTAGGTAAATGTGCAACACAAATATATTCTATTTAGAACATTCTGTTTTATGTGAGTCGCGTAAACTCCCATTAAAAAACAAAATCCCCCATTAAAAAACAAAATCCCCCATTAAAAACAAAATCCCTATGAGAAAAAATCTAAAGCGTGAGAATAAAAACATGAGACAAGTGTGATTCCATTCAGATATTGCTCTTTAACCGTCAAACCGAATAAAAAATAGATTCGGAAAGTATGTTAATCTTCCTAACTTAAGAGATAAACTAAGAATATAGACAACATCTCTCCTAACATTCCCCTTTTTCTAGCATCGCGTAAGAATCAAAAGTTATACAGCTTATTTTGTCATATTATAAAGCACTGTTTTTTAAGGCGGTATTGAAGCAGTTAAAACAATTGAAGTGTTTAGCCAACGCCATCGCCATTAGCAAAGCTAAAAAAACAAACTGTTGAAAAGCCGTGCATATCTTGTGTAAACACAAAAAAAACAAGAAAAAGGCACAAAAATATCTCAATTTTTATAAAAATACATCAGCGTCTTTTACGATTGTATTGACGAACAACCCTTATCACATAATCATCTTAAATATTGAGAATAAAGAATGAATAGCCCTCGCAAATACAGCAACCTATCAATAAAAATATAAAAACAAATCTTTTTGTTATCTCTGTTTCTTATGGAATATGCCTTTCCCTATGGATGCACTTTAGCCTCCAAAGAGTGCATTCAATCCATGGAAAGGATGCACTCCAGCCCTCAAAAAGAGTGCATCCTTCCCCTCAACAGATACCGCCAAACCCTCATAAGGCAGTATCCAATCCATAAGAGGATGCACCCTAACCCTCAAAAAGAGTGCATCCTTCCCCTCAACGGAAACTGCCAAACCCTCATAAGGCAGTATCCAATCCATAAGAGGATGCACTCTAGCCCTCAAAAGAGTGCATCCTTCCCCTCAACGGAGACCGCCTCAACCCTCATGAGGCAGTATCCAATCTATAAGAGGATGCAC